>JAQUQS010000012.1 GCA_028715965.1 Candidatus Omnitrophota bacterium
CGGGGCGATAAATCCGGACCCGGCGACGGCCATCGACCAGCAGGTGATAACAACGACGAGTTTCGACTCGAGGGGCAACGCACTCGAGCAGGATATATTAAGGTATTACTGGGAGACGAGTGCGTTCGTGTTCGGCGAGGCGCAGCATATAACGAACGCGGGGCACGATATACATGACAGGGCGGCGACTTCGGAGATAACGAGTTATAGTAATGAAGCCATGACGGCCGTAACGGGCAAGCAGGATATAACGTACTCGAGCTATGACAGGTACGGCAACGTCCTCAGCCAGACGGTAAGTAAATACACGGTGGACGAGGCTACGGGAGAAGCAACGGTATACGCGGGGAAGAGCGAGATAACGAACGTGTACGGCGACGCCGTGGCCCAGAGGCGCGGGAACGCTACCGAAACGACGACTGTTTCATATAATTCCACTAATAACTATGTTGGTAAGACCATTACTCTTTCGAGCAACTTTACGACCGCCGGGTATGCCCAAAACCAGACGATAACGAGCTATGTGATGAACGGGTCGGCGGAAGAGAAGCTCACTAAAGTAACGGTTATCGTGAACGAGAATATCAATAACAGGGGCGATGCGGGCGCGCAGAGGATAACGGTAAGCCAGACGGACGCAGATGGGGCTAACCCGGAAGTCGTAAGCTACCAGGTGCTGACCAATAGAAGCTATGACGCGCAGCACAATATCGTCAACCAGGAAATATTTACCTATACGGAAGAGGGCGGTACGCTACTCGACGTACAGGAAATAAGGAACTCGGGATACCATTCCAGCGGCGTAGCGATGCAGCAACGAATAGCGACGTATTCGGACTCGGACAAGACGGAAATTCTGGACGTAAAAGTGATCGTTAACGAGGACATCGACGCGGACGGTAACGTGGGTACGAGTACGATAACGAAGTATTCGGCGAGGCTCGGTACGGACACCATGGAAGGGGCGATAAACCCGGATACGGCGACCACGATCGACCAGCAGGTGATAACGACGACGAGTTTCGACGAGCGGGGCAACGCGCTTGAGCAGGATATTTTAAGGTATTACTGGGAAACGGATGAGTTCGCGTTCGGCGAGGCTCAGCATATAACGAACGCGGGGCATGACATCCATGACAGGGCGGCGACCTCTGAGATAACGAGTTACAGCAATGAAGCAATGACGACAGTGACGGGAAGGCAGGAGATCGCGTACTCGAGTTACGACCGATATGGGAACGCCCTCAATCAGACGGTAAGTAAGTATACGGTAGACGACGCTACCGGAGAAGCTACGGTATACGCGGGATACACCGAGATCACCAATGTATATGGCGACGCGGTGGCCCAGAGGCGCGGGAACGCTACCCAGACGACGGTCATTACATATAACTCCAGCGATACGCAGACCGGCAGGACGGTCACGGTATCGAGTAATTTCACTACCACAGGATATGCCCAGGACCAGACGATAACGAGTTATGTGATGAACGGGTCGGCGGAAGAGAAGCTCACTAAGATAACGGTGATCGAGAACGATAGCATCAATAACAGGGGCGACGCGGGCACGCAGAGGATAACGGTAAGCCAGACGGACTCAAACGGCGAGAACGCACTGGTCTCTAGCTACCAGATACTCACGAACAGGAGCTATGACACACAGCACAACGTGCTGAACCAGGAGATATTCACTTATACGGAAGAGAGTGGGACATTACTGGACGTACAGGAGATCAGGAACTCCGGCTACCACTCGAGCGGCGTGGCTCTGCAGCAGACGATAGCGACCTATTCCAACGCGGGGAAAACGGACCTTCTGGACGTAAAAGTAATAGTGAACGGCGATATCGACGCGGACGGTAACGTGGGTACGACCACGATAACGAAGTATTCGGCGAGGCTGGGTACGGACACCATGGAAGAGGCTATCAACCCGGACCCGGCTACCGCGATCGACCGGCAGGTGATAACAACGACGAGTTTCGACTCAAGGGGGAACGCACTTGAGCAGGACATATTAAGGTACTACTGGGAGACGAGCGCGTTCACGTTCGGTGAGGCTCAGCATATAACGAACGCGGGACATGATATCCATGACCGCGCGGCGACCTCTGAGATAACGAGTTACTCGGACTCTGACCTGTCGGTCGTAACGGGCAAGCAGGATATATCGTACTCAAGCTATGACAGGTATGGGAACGTCCTCAGCCAGACGGTAAGTAAGTATACGGTGGATGAGGCTACGGGAGAACCGACGGTGTACTCGGGTAAGAGCGAGATAACGAACGTGTACGGTGACGTGGTGGCCCAGAGACGCGGCAACGCCACCCAGACTACGGTCATAACATATAACTCCAGCGATACTCAGACCGGCAGATCGGTCACGGTGTCGAGTAACTTCACGACCACCGGATACGCGCAGAACCAGACCATATCAAGCTATGTGATGAACGCTTCGGCGGAAGAGAAGCTCACGAAGGTAACGGTTATCGTGAATGAGGACATCAATAACAGGGGTGACGCCGGTACGCAGAGGATAACCGTGAGCCAGACGGACGCCGATGGGTTAAATCCCGAGGTCATCAGTTACCAGGTCCTGACCAATCGGAACTATGACGCTCAACATAATGTCCTGAACCAGGAGATATTCACTTATACGGAAGAGAGTGGGGCGCTTCTGGACGTACAGGAGATAAGGAACTCGGGGTACCACTCGAGCGGGGTAGCGATGCAGCAGACGATAGCTACGTATTCGGACTCGGATAAGACGGAACTTCTGGACGTAAAAGTGATAGTGAACGAGAATATCGACGCCGACGGGAACGTGGGTATGACCACGATAACGAAGTATTCGGCGAGGCTGGGTACGGACACCATGGAAGGGGCGATAAACCCGGACACGTCTACCGCGATAGACCGGCAGGTGATAACTACGACGAGTTTCGACGACAGGGGTAACGCGCTTGAGCAGGACATATTAAGGTATTACTGGGAGACGAGCTCGTTCGTGTTCGGCGAGGCGCAGCATATAGCGAACGCGGGTCATGATATCCACGACAGGGCCGCGACCTCCAGTATAACGAGTTACAGTGACTCTGGCATGTCGGTCGTAACGGGCAAGCAGGATATAGCGTACTCGAGCTACGACAGGTACGGTAACGTGCTCAGCCAGACGGTAAGTAAGTACATATTGGACGAGGCTACGGGAGAAGCAACGGTATACTCTGGGTACAGCGATATAACGAACATATACGGTGACTCGATAGCCCAGAGGCGCGGTAACGCCACCGAAACGACGGTAATAACGTATAATTCCTCGGACACCGAGACCGGGAGGACCGTGACCCAATCGAGTAACTTCACGACCACCGGGTATGCCCAGGACCAGACGATAACGAGTTATGTGATGAACGCTTCGGCGGAAGAGAAACTCACGAAGGTCACGGTGATCGAGAACGAGAACATCAATAACAGGGGTGACGCGGGCACGCAGAGGATAACTGTAAGCCAGACGGACGAGTCGGGCGAGAACGCCGAGGTCGTAAGCTACCAGGTGCTGACGAACAGGGGCTATGACGCGCAGCATAATATCACTAGCCAGGAGATATTCGCGTATACCGACGACACCGAGGCGACGCTACTGGACGTGCAGGAGATAAGGAATTCGGGGTACCACTCAAGCGGCGTCGCGATGCAGCAGACGATAGCGACCTATTCCAACGCTGGGAAAACGGAACTTCTGGACGTAAAAGTGATAGTTAACGAGGATATCGACGCGGACGGTAACGTGGGTACGAGCACGATAACGAAGTATTCGGCGAGGCTCGGTACGGACACAATGGACGGCGCTATCAACCCGGATCCGGCTACAACTGTGGATAAACAGGTCATAACGACGACCAGTTTCGACGACAGGGGCAACGCGCTCGAGCAGGATATACTCCGGTATTACTGGGAGACGAGCGCGTTCGCGTTCGGCGAGGCGCAGCATATAGTGAGCGCGGGGCACGATATCCACGACAGGGCGGCGACCTCTGAGATAACGAGTTACAGTGATGAATCCATGACAATAGTGACGGGAAGACAGGAGATCACGTACTCCGGTTATGACAGGTATGGTAATGTGCTCAGCCAGACCATAAGTAAATACGCGGTAGACGACGCTACCGGTGAAGCTACGGTGTACGCCGGATATACGGATATAACGAACGTGTACGGCGACGCGGTAGCGGCAAGGAGGGGTAACGCAACCCAGACGACAGTGATAACGTACAATTCCTCGGATACCGAGACCGGCAGGACGGTAACGGTATCGAGTAACTTCACGACCACCGGATACGCCCAGGACCAGACGATAACGAGCTATGTGATGAACGAGTCTGCGGTAGAGAAGCTCACGAAGGTGACGGTTATCGAGAACGAGAACATCAATAACAGGGGCGACGCGGGCACGCAGAGGATAACGGTAAGCCAGACGGACGCCGATGGGCTGGATCCCGAGGTCATCAGTTACCAGGTGCTCACTAACAGGAGCTACGATACGCAGCATAACGTGCTGAACCAGGAGATATTCACTTATACGGAAGAGAGTGGGACATTACTGGACGTACAGGAGATAAGGAACTCGGGGTACCACTCGAGCGGCGTCGCGATGCAGCAGACGATCGCGACGTATTCCAACGCCGGGAAAACGGACCTTCTGGACGTAAAGGTGATCGTTAATGAGAATATCGACGCGGATGGGAACGTAGGTACGACCACGATAACGAAATATTCGGCGAGGCTGGGGACGGACACAATGGCCGGGGCGATAAACCCCGATCCTTCAGCAACCGTAGACAAGCAGGTGATAACGACGACGAGTTTCGACGAGCGGGGTAACGCGCTCGAGCAGGATATATTAAGGTATTACTGGGAGACGAGCGCGTTCACGTTCGGCGAGGCGCAGCATATCGTTAACGCGGGCTATGATATCCATGACAGGGCGGCAAGCTCCGTGATAACGAGTTACTCGGATTCCGGCATGACGACCGTGACCGGTAAGCAGGCGATAGCGTACTCCGGTTATGACAGGTATGGCAACGTGCTCAGCCAGACGGTAAGTAAGTATACGGTGGATGAAGCTACCGGAGAAGCGACGGTATACGCGGGTAAGAGCGAAATAACGAACGTCTATGGCGACGCGGTAGCGGCAAGGAGGGGTAATGCCACCCTGGCGACGGTCATTACGTACAATTCCTCGGATACGCAGACCGGCAGGACGGTAACGGTATCGAGTAACTTCACGACCACCGGATATGCCCAGGACCAGACGATAACGAGCTATGTGATGAACGGGTCTGCGGAAGAGAAGCTCACTAAGATAACGGTTATCGAGAACGATAGCATAAATAACCGTGGCGACGCGGGCACGCAGAGGATAACGGTAAGCCAGACGGACTCGGACGGCGAGAACGCACTGGTCTCTAGCTACCAGGTCCTGACGAACAGGAGCTATGACACGCAGCATAATGTGCTGAACCAGGAGATATTCACTTATACGGAAGAGAGTGGGACGCTCCTGGATGTGCAGGAGATCAGGAACTCGGGTTACCACTCGAGCGGCGTCGCGATGCAGCAGACGATCGCGACGTATTCCAACGCGGGGAAAACGGACCTTCTGGACGTAAAAGTGATCGTTAATGAGAATATCGACGCGGATGGGAACGTAGGTACGAGCACGATAACGAAGTATTCGGCGAGGCTGGGGACGGACACAATGGCCGGGGCGATAAACCCCGATCCTTCAGCAACCGTCGACAAGCAGGTAATAACGACGTCGAGTTTCGACTCGAGGGGTAACGCGCTCGAGCAGGATATATTAAGGTATTACTGGGAGACGAGCGCGTTCACGTTCGGCGAGGCGCAGCATATCGTTAACGCGGGCTATGATATCCATGACAGGGCGGCAAGTTCCGTGATAACGAGTTACTCGGACTCCGGCCTGACGGTCGTGACCGGTAAGCAGGATATAACATATTCGAGTTACGACAGGTATGGCAACGTACTCAGCCAGACGGTAAGTAAGTATACGGTGGATGAGGCTACCGGAGAAGCGACGGTATACTCTGGGTACAGCGAAATAACGAACGTCTATGGCGACGCGGTAGCGGCAAGGAGGGGTAACGCGACCCTGACGACGGTGATAACGTACAATTCCTCGGATACGCAGACCGGCCGGACGGTGACGGTGTCGAGTAACTTCACGACCACCGGATACGCCCAGGACCAGACGATAACGAGCTATGTGATGAACGCTTCGGCGGAAGAGAAGCTCACCAAGATAACAACGATAGTCAACGAAAGCATAAATAACCGCGGCGACGCGGGTACGCAGAGGATAACGGTAAGCCAGACGGACGCGGACGGGGCGGACCCGGAAGTTGTCAGTTACCAGGTCCTGACTAACAGGAGCTATGACACACAGCATAATGTGCTGAACCAGGAGATATTCACTTATACGGAAGAGAGTGGGACGCTCCTGGACGTGCAGGAGATCAGGAGCTCGGGGTACCACTCGAGCGGCGTCGCTATGCAGCAGACGATAGCGACGTACTCGGACGCGGACAAAACAGGACTTCTGGACGTAAAGGTGATCGTCAATGAGAATATCGACGCCGACGGGAACGTGGGTACGAGCACGATAACGAAGTATTCGGCGAGGCTCGGGACGGACACCATGACCGGGGCTATAAACCCCGATCCGTCGACAACAGTGGACAAACAGGTGATAACGACGTCAAGTTTCGATGAGCGTGGGAACGCCCTTGAGCAGGACATATTGAAGTATTACTGGGAGACGAGCGCGTTCACGTTCGGCGAGGCGCAGCATATAGTTAACTCGGGCTATGACATCCATGACAGGGCGGCGAGTTCCGTGATAACGAGTTACTCGGACGAGGCTATGACGGCCGTGACCGGGAAACAGGTCATAGCATATTCCGGTTATGACAGGTACGGGAATGTACTCAGCCAGACGGTAAGTAAGTATACGGTGGATGAGGCTACGGGTGAAGCTACGGTTTATGCCGGATATACGGATATAACGAACGTGTACGGCGATCCGGTGGCTCAGAGACGAGGCAACGCGACCCAGACGACGGTAATTGCGTACAATTCCTCGGATACGCAGACCGGCAGGACGGTGACGGTATCGAGTAACTTTACGACCACCGGATACGCCCAGGACCAGACGATAACGAGCTATGTGATGAACGAATCTGCGGAAGAGAAGCTCACTAAGGTAACGGTTATCGAGAATGAGAGCATAAATAACCGGGGTGACGCCGGCACGCAGAGGATAACGGTGAGCCAGACGGACGAGAATGGCGAGAATGCCGAGGTTATCAGCTATCAGGTGCTTACTAACAGGAGCTATGACACGCAGCATAACGTGCTGAACCAGGAGATATTCACTTACACGGAAGAGAGCGGGACGCTCCTGGACGTACAGGAGATAAGGAATTCGGGGTACCACTCGAGCGGTGTCGCGATGCAGCAGACGATAGCGACGTACTCGGACGCGGGTAAAACGGGACTTCTGGACGTAAAGGTGATAGTTAACGAGAATATCGACGCGGACGGGAACGTGGGTACGAGCACGATAACGAAGTATTCGGCGAGGCTCGGAACGGACACAATGGCCGGGGTGATAAATCCCGATCCGTCGACAACGGTGGATAAGCAGGTAATAACGACGTCGAGTTTTGATGAGCGGGGGAACGCTCTTACACAGGACATATTAAGGTATTACTGGGAGACGAGCGCGTTCACCTTCGGCGAGGCGCAGCATATAGTGAGCGCGGGCTATGACATCCACGACAGGGCGGCGAGTTCCATGATAACAAGTTACAGTAACGAAGCCATGTCGGTCGAGACGGGTAAACAGGATATAACATACTCGAGTTACGACAGGTACGGCAATGTGCTCAGCCAGATCGTAAGTAAATACACGGTTAACGATGCGACCGGAGAAGCGACGATATATTCCGGCAAAAGTGAGATAGCGAACGTGTATGACGACCCGGTAGCGGCAAGGAGGGGTAACGCGACCCAGTCAACGGTCATTACATATAACTCCAGCAATACACAGACCGGCAGGACGGTGACGGTATCAAGTAACTTCACGACCACCGGATACGCCCAGGACCAGACGATAACGAGCTATGTGATGAACGAATCTGCGGAAGAGAAGCTCACTAAGGTAACGGTTATCAAGAATGAGAGCATAAATAACAGGGGTGACGCTGGCACGCAGAGGATAACCGTGAGCCAGACGGACTCAAACGGCGAGAACGCTTTGGTCTCCAGCTACCAGATACTTACGAACAGGAGCTACGACACGCAGCATAACGTGCTGAACCAGGAGATATTCACTTACACGGAAGAGAGCGGGACGCTCCTGGACGTGCAGGAGATCAGGAACTCGGGGTATCACTCGAGCGGCGTCGCGATGCAGCAGGCGATAGCGACCTATTCCAACGCGGGGAAAACGGACCTTCTGGACGTAAAGGTGATAGTGAACGGCGATATCGACGCGGACGGTAACGTGGGTACGAGCACGATAACGAAGTATTCGTCGAGGCTCGGGACGGACACCATGGCCGGGGCGATAAACCCGGATACGGCTACGGCGATAGACCGGCAAGTGATCACGACGACGAGTTTTGACTCCAGGGGCAACGCGCTTGAGCAGGACATATTAAGGTATTACTGGGAGACGAGCGCGTTCACGTTCGGCGAGGCGCAGCATATCGTGAGCGCGGGGCATGATATACATGACCGGGCGGCGACCTCGGAGATAACGAGTTACAGTGACGAAGCCATGTCGGTCGTGACCGGCAAGCAGGCTATATCGTACTCGAGCTACGACAGGTACGGGAACGTGCTCAGCCAGACGGTAAGTAAATATGTGGTGGACGAGGCTACGGGAGAAGCCACGGTATACGCGGGTAAGAGCGAGATAACGAACGTGTATGACGACCCGGTAGCGGCAAGGAGGGGTAACGCGACCCAGACGACGGTAATAACGTATAACTCCTCGGACACGCAGACCGGGAGGACCGTGACGGTATCGAGTAACTTCACGACCACCGGATACGCCCAGGACCAGACGATAACGAGCTATGTGATGAACGAGTCGGCGGAAGAGAAGCTCACTAAGGTAACGGTCATCGAGAACGATAGCATAAATAACAGGGGGGACGCGGGCACGCAGAGGATAACGGTAAGCCAGACGGACGCCGACGGAGAGAACGCACTGGTCATAAGCTATCAGGTGCTGACTAACAGGGGCTATGACGCGCAGCACAATATCGTTAATCAGGAGATATTCACTTATACGGAAGAGAGCGGGACGCTCCTGGATGTACAGGAGATCAGGAGTTCGGGATACCACTCGAGTGGCGTCGCGATGCAGCAGGCGATCGCGACATATTCCAATTCCGGGAAAACCGATCTACTTGATGTAAAAACGGTCGTGAACGAAGACATAGACGCGGACGGTAACGTGGGTACGAGCACGATAACGAAGTATTCGTCGAGGCTCGGGACGGACATAATGGACGCAGCGATAAACCCGGACCCGGCGACCGCGATCGACAAGCAGGTGATAACTACGTCGAGTTTCGATGAGCGTGGGAACGCCCTTACACAGGACATATTAAGGTATTACTGGGAGACGAGCGCGTTCACGTTCGGCGAGGCGCAGCATATCGTGAGCGCGGGGCATGATATACATGACCGGGCGGCGACCTCGGAGATAACGAGCTACAGCGATGAAGCCATGACGACTGAGACGGGTAAACAGGATATAACATACTCAAGCTACGACAGGTACGGTAATGTGCTTACGCAGGTCGTGAGCAAATACATCCTGGACGATGCTACCGGCGAGGCGACGGTATATGCCGGTTATAGTGAGATAACGAACGTGTACGGCGACCCGGTGGCGGCAAGACGTGGTAACGCGACCCAGGCGACGGTAATAACATACAATTCAAGCGACGTTAAGACCGGCAGGACGGTGACGGTATCGAGTAATTTTACGGCTACCGGATACGCCCAGGACCAGACGATAACGAGTTATGTAATGAACGAGTCGGCCGTCGAAAAATTAACCAAGGTGACGGTTGTCGAGAATGAGAGCATAAATAACAGGGGTGACGCCGGCACGCAGAGGATAACGGTAAGCCAGACGGACGCCGACGGACTGAACGCGGCGGTCATAAGCTACCAGGTGCTGACCAACAGGAGCTACGACACCCAGCACAACGTGCTGAATCAGGAGATATTCACTTATACGGAAGAGGGCGGGACGCTCCTGGATGTACAGGAAATACGCAACTCCGCCTACCATTCCAGCGGTGTGGCCATGCAGCAGACCATTGCGACATATACCGATTCCGGGAAAACCGTCCTGCTCGATGTGAAGACGGTCGTGAATGACGATATCGACGCGGACGGGAACGTGGGTACGACCACCATAACGAAATATTCCGCGAGGCTCGGGACGGACACAATGGCGGGGGCGATAAACCCGAACCCGGCTACGGCTATTGATAAGCAGGTAATAACGACGTCGAGTTTCGATGACCGTGGGAACGCCCTTACTCAGGATATATTGAGGTATTACTGGGAAACGGATGAGTTCGCGTTCGGCGAGGCGCAGCACATAGTGAGCGCGGGCCATGACATCCACGGCAGAGCGGCAACTTCAAGTATAACGAGTTACTCGGACGAAGCCATGACGACTGAGACGGGTAAGCAGAATATAACATACTCGAGCTATGACAGGTACGGTAATGTGCTTACGCAGACGGTGTCGAAATACTCGGTGGATGCGGATACCGGTGAGGCGACGGTATACGCGGGTAAAAGCGAGATAACGAACGTGTACGGCGACGCCGTGGCCCAGAGACGGGGTAACGCGACATCGGCTACGGTAATAACATATAATTCCAGCGATACGCAGACCGGCAGGACTGTGACGATATCGAGTAATTTTACCGCTACCGGATATGCCCAGGACCAGACGATATCAAGTTATGTGATGAACGAGTCGGCGGTAGAGAAGCTCACTAAGGTGACGGTTATCGAGAATGAAAGCATAAATAACCGCGGGGATGTAGGCACACAGAGGATAACGGTGAGCCAGACGGACGCTGCCGGTCTGAACGCGGAGGTCATCAGCTATCAGATATTGACCAATCGTGACTATGACGCACAGCATAATGTATTGAGCCAGGAGATATTTACGTATGCGGAAGAGGATGGGACCCTTCTGGATGTCCAGGAGATCAGGAATTCGGCGTACCATTCGAGCGGTGTAGCGTATGAGCAGAGAATAGCGACATATTCCGATTCCGGCAAGACCAGTCTACTGGACGTGAAAGTGGTCGTGAATGATGATATCGACGTTGACGGTAACGTGGGCACGAGCACGATAACGAAGTATTCGGCGAGGCTGGGGACGGACGTAACGGCCGGGGCGATAAACCCGGACCCGACTACCGCGATCGATAAGCAGGTGATAACGACGTCGAGCTTCGACGGGCGGGGGAATGCCCTTGAGCAGGACGTATTAAAATACTACTGGGGAACCAGCTCGTTCACGTTCGGTGAGGCGCAGCATGTGGTAAATGCCGGATATGATATTCACGACAGGGCGGCTACCTCAGGTATAACGAGTTATAGCGACGTCGGCTTAACGGCCGTGACCGGCAGACAGGAGATCGCGTATTCCAGTTACGACAGGTACGGCAATGTCCTGAGCCAGACGATAACTAAGTATCTGGTGAATGAGGGCACGGGTGAGGCCACGATATACAATGGCTACAGCGATGTAACCAGTGTATATGGCGATCCGGTGGCGGCAAGACGTGGTAACGCGACCCAGACGACGGTAATAACATACAATTCAAGCGACGTTAAGACCGGCAGAACGGTGACCGTATCGAGCAACTTTACGTCTACCGGATACGCCCAGGACCAGACGATATCAAGCTATGTAATGAACGAGTCGGCGGTAGAGAAGCTCACTAAGGTGACGGTTATCGAGAATGAGAGCATAAATAACCGGGGTGACGCGGGTACCCAGAGGATAACGGTAAGCCAGACGGACGAGAATGGCGAGAACGCGGTGGCCATAAGCTACCAGATACTTACTAACAGGAGCTATGATACGCAGCATAATGTGCTGAACCAGGAAATATTCACATATACAACGGAAGGCGGGACGCTGCTCGATGTGCAGGAGATCAGGAATTCGTCATACCATTCGAGCGGAGTAGCCTACGAGCAGAGGATAGCGACCTATTCCGACGCGGGAAAGACCAGCCTTCTGGATGTAAAGGTAGTAGTGAACGCGGATATCGACGTTGACGGGAATGTCGGTACTAGCACGATAACGAAGTATTCAGGGCGGCTTGGGACCGATACTATGACCGGAGCAATAAACCCGGATCCCGCTACCGCCATCGATAGACAGGTGATAACCACATCGAGTTTCGATGAGCGCGGGAACGCGCTTACTCAGGATATCTTAAGGTACTATTGGGAAACAAGTGCCTTCGTGTTCGGCGAGGCGCAGCATATAGTGAACGCGGGCCATGACATCCACGATAGGGCGGCAAGTTCGGCAATAACGAGTTATAGCGACGCCGGCTTAACGACCGTGACCGGCAAACAGGAGATAACATATTCCAGCTATGATAGGTACGGTAATGTCCTTAGCCAGACGATAGCTAAATATGCGGTGGACGAGGGTACGGGGGCGGCTACCGTGTACTGCGGGTATAGCGATATAACGAGCGTATACGGCGATCCGGTGGCGGCAAGACGCGGTAACGCGACCCAGACGACAGTTATTGCTTACGACTCAAGCGACATTAGGACCGGCAGGACGGTAACGGTGTCGAGCAACTTTACGTCGACCGGATACGCCCAGGACCAGACGATAACGAGTTATGTGATGAATGGGTCGGCGGAAGAGAAGCTCACTAAGGTGACGGTTATCGAGAACGATAGCATAAATAACCGGGGTGACGCGGGTACCCAGAGGATAACGGTAAGCCAGACGGACGCCGATGGACTGAACCCCGAGGTCGTGAGCTACCAGGTCTTTACTAACCGGAGTTACGACACGCAGCATAACGTGCTGAACCAGGAGATATTCACTTATACAACGGAAGGCGGGACGCTGCTCGATGTGCAGGAAATGCGCAATTCCGGATACCATTCGAGCGGTGTGGTGATGCAACAGACGATAGCTACATATTCCGACCTGGGAAAGACCGAGCTACTGGACGTAAAGGTGATCGTAAACGGGGATATCGATATCGATGGGAACGTAGGCACATCCACGATAACCAAGTATGCGGCGAGACTGGGGACAGATACAATGGCCGGAGCGATAAACCCGGACCCGGCTACCACGATAGACAAGCAGGTTATAACGACGTCGAGTTTTGACGGGCACGGGAACGCGCTTACGCAGGACATATTAAGGTATTACTGGGAGACAGATGAGTTCGCGTTCGGAGAGGCTCAACATGTCGTGAGCTCAGGATATGATATACACGGCAGGGCGGCGGCGTCCAGCATAACCAGTTACAGTGACGAGGAAATGACGACCGTTATGGGCAAGCAGGTCATCACCTATTCCAGCTATGACAGGTATGGTAATGTTTTGAGTCAGACTGTAAGGAAATATGCGGTGGACGAGGGGACCGGGGAGGCGACCGTGTATGCCGGGTATACCGATATAACTAATGTCTACGGTGATCCGGTAGCTGCAAGGCGGGGTAATACGACCCAGACGACGGTGATCACATACAATTCAAGCGATGTGAAGACCGGCAGGACGGTGACGGTATCAAGTAACTTTACGGCTACCGGGTATGCCCAGGACCAGACGATATCAAGCTATGTGATGAACGCTTCGGCGGTCGAAAAATTAACGAAGATAACGGTTATCGAGAACGAGGGCATAAACAACCGTGGCGACGCGGGCACGCAGAGGATAACGGTAAGCCAGACAGATGCTGACGGCCTGAACGCGCAGGTCATAAGTTACCAGGTACTTACCAACCGGAGTTACGACACGCAGCATAATGTGCTGAACCAGGAGATATTCACTTATACGGAAGATGGCGGCACGCTACTCGACGTACAGGAGATCAGGAACTCAGGATACCATTCGAGCGGAGTAGCGTATGAACAGACCATAGCGACATACAGCAATTCCGGGAAAACCGCCTTGCTTGATGTGAAGACGGTCGTGAACGACGATATCGACGCCGACGGGAACGTGGGTACGACCACGATAACGAAGTATTCCGCGCGGCTTGGGACGGATACCATGGCCGGGGCGATAAATCCGGACCCGGCTACGGCTGTAGACAAGCAGGTAATAACGACGTCGAGTTTCGATGAGCGTGGGAACGCGCTTACGCAGGATATATTAAGGTACTACTGGGAAACGAGCGCGTTCGTGTTCGGAGAAGCGCAACATATCGTGAACGCCGGCCATGACATCCATGACCGTGCGGCGACCTCGGTAATAACGAGTTTCAGTGACGTCGCCATGACGACCGAGACGGGCAAACAGGAAATAACCTACTCGAGTTACGACAGGTACGGCAATGTGTTGGCGCAGACGGTCCGGAAGTATGTGGTGAATGAGGGTACGGGGGCGGCGACGGACTATGCGGGATACAATGAAATAACAAACGTTTACGGGAACGCTGTGGCCCAAAGACGCGGGAATGCCACCCAGACAACGACTATATCGTATAATTCAGATGATGACAGGACCGGCAGGACGGTCACGGTGTCGAGTAACTTTACCTCTACCGGATATGCCCAGGACCAGACGATATCAAGCTATGTGATGAACGCTTCGGCGGTCGAAAAATTGACGAAGGTAACGGTTATCGAGAACGAAAGTATAGATAATCGTGGTGACGCGGGCACGCAGAGGATTACGGTGAGCCAGACCGACGCTAACGGGCTGGATCCCGAGGTCATAAGTTACCAGGTACTTACCAACCGGAGCTACGACACGCAGCATAACGTGCTGAACCAGGAGATATTCACCTATACGGAAGAGGATGGTACGCTACTCGACGTACAGGAGATCAGGAATTCGGGTTATCATTCAAGCGGCGTAGCTATGCTGCAGACCATAGCCACATACAGCAATTCCGGGAAAACCGCCTTACTTGACGTGAAAACGATCGTGAACGAGAACGTCGATGTCGACGGGAACGTGGGTACGACCACGATAACTAAATATTCCGGCCGTCTGGGGACGGATACGATGGCCGGGGCGATAAACCCGGACCCGGCTACGGCGATAGACAAGCAGGTAATAACGACCTCGAGTTTCGATGAGCGTGGGAACGCGCTCGCGCAGGATATATTAAGGTACTATTGGGAAACAAGCTCTTTCGTGTTCGGAGAAGCGCAACATATCGTGAACGCCGGACATGATATCCACGACAGGGCGGCGACTTCGGTGATAACGAGTTACAGTAACGAAGCCATGTCTGTCGTGACGGGCAGGCAGGATATAACCTATTCGGCCTATGACAGGTACGGCAATGTGCTGACCCAGACTGCGCTGAAATACGCGGTGAACGGAGCGACCGGCGAGGCTACGGTATACGCGGGTAAGAACGAGGTGACGAACGTATATGACGACCCGGTGGCCCAGAGGCGCGGGAATGCCACGAATGCCGAAGTGATATCCTATAATTCGGACAATGACAGGACGGGCAGGACGGTGACGGTGTCCAGTAATTTCACGGCTACCGGATACGCCCAGGACCAGACGATATCAAGTTATGTCATGAACGCTTCGGCGGTCGAAAAATTAACGAAGGTGACGGTTATCGAGAACGAAAGCATCGACAGCCGTGGTGATGCCGCCACGCAGAGGATAACGGTGAGCCAGACGGACGCCGACGGACTGAACCCGCTGGCCATAAGTTACCAGGTCCTAACTAACCGAAGCTATGACACACAGCATAACGTATTGAACCAGGAGATATTCACTTACACGGAAGAAGGCGGTACGTTACTCGACGTACAGGAGATCAGGAACTCGGGGCATTATTCAAGCGGCGTGGTCATGCAACAGACGATCGCGACATACAGTAATGCCGGCAAAACCAGCCTTCTGGACGTAAAAGTGATACTTAACGAGGATGTCGACGTTGACGGGAACGTCGGCACGTCCACGATAACGAAATATTCCGGCCGGCTTGGTACGGATACAATGACCGGGGCGATAAACCCGGACCCGGCTACCGCGTTAGATAAGCAGGTAATAACGACGTCGAGTTTCGACGAGCGCGGGAACGCCCTTGAGCAGGACATATTGAGGTATTACTGGAAAGACGGTTCGTTCGTGTTCAGCGAGGCACAGGCCATAGTCAACAGCAACCTGGATATCCATGACCGGGCAGCCAATTCCGTTATTACGACCTATAATAACGAGGCCATGACGGTCGTGACGGGCAGGCAGGATATAGATTATCTGGCATACGACAGGTATGACAACGTGTTGAGCCAGGAAGTTCGGAAATATCTCGTGAATGGATCGACCGGTGAAGCTACGATATACGCGGGTAAGAGCGAGATAACGAATGTGTACGGGGACGCGGTAGCGGCAAGGCGCGGGAATACTACCCAGACTACGGTAATAACCTACAACTCCAGTAACACGAAGACGGGCAGGACGGTAACGGTATCGAGTAATTTCACGGGTACCGGTTACGCTCAGAACCAGACGATATCAAGCTACCTTATGGACGGTGCCTCCGAAAAACTCACAAAGGTAACTGTTATCGTCAGTGAGGACATAAATAACCGTGGTGACGCGGAGACACAGAGGATAACGATAAGCCAGACGGACGCTGCCGGCTTGAACCCGGAGGTCGTGAGCTATCAGGTGCTGACGAACCGGAGCTTTGATACGCAACATAATGTGCTGAACCAGGAGATATTCACTTATACGGATAGTTCCCAAAACGATCTTCTTAGCGTGCAGGAAGTGCGGAACATAGGCTATCACGCAAGCGGGATCGTGTTGCTCCAGAAGGTCGTTTCCTACGCGGAGGCCGGGAAACTAACGATCATCGACGCCAAGACGGTGGAGAACAGCAATATCGACGTGAACGGGAATATCGGTATGACCGAGATCATCAGCTATTCCGGTTGCTCCATCGCCGGTGGCGGTGTGGGGGATATCACGTTCTCCGACCCGATACGCAAACAGGTCATAGCGTCCGACTCCTTCGACGTCTCCGGGAATGTTCTGCATCAGACGGTAAAGAACTACATTTACGATGATGGTTCCAGTGGATTTGTTTTCGCGGATGCGCAGGAAATAACCCATACCGGATACGATATGCATGGGCGCTCCCAGGAAGCGACGGTAAAATATTTCTCTAACGTGACCATGACCACACTGTACAGAATGACAGTGATAGATTACGGCAATTATGATATTTTCGGCAATGTGATCGATCAGGTGGTATACACCTACTCTGCCGGAGTTGTAAGTGAAGCGAACCTGACCTATTGCGAAACTATCGTAAATGAATTCGATGATACGGTCGAAAGAAGCCGCGGTAATCCCGCCGGTACGACCGTCGTCAGGTATTCCGACAGCGCCCGTACCACCGAACTGGTCCGTACCGTGACGGAGATGACGTATACCACTAAGGGGAATGTCATGCGGATGACCCGTACGGTCACGGAACAGGACAAGGTCACCGTAGAAACTGATCTTTCCGACAGGACGTATGACGAAAAAGGCGACCTGTTATATTCTTATGTGCAGGTTTCCGAGACCGGAGGGGACCTGGATCACACGTATACCGTAGAAATGAGTATCGACGCGGATACCGGATATAACGCGTTGGGCCAGGTCATACGGATGACGCAAACTACGGTCGACGGGACCTTGACGGTGGAGGAAACGGACCAGGCCGACCGCACATATGATATGAGGGGAAGGTTGCTGACGTCGCAAGCCAGTATACATGAGTCCGGTGAATGGACGAATAACTCGGACCCGGAAAACCCCGTGACCTATGGGCTAAACCACACCTACGCGACATCGGTATCGATAACCAGCTATGATGATCTCGACAGGGTGCTACGGATGGAGCAGGTAACGACCGACGGCACTTTAGTGACGACCCAGACGGATACGGAAGACAGGACATATGACGGGAGAGGGCGGCTTTTGTCATCAGTAATGGACATAAATGAAGCGGGTGGCGACCTGGACCACACATATGCGGTCACGACCACGATCAATTCATATAACACGGTGGGGCAGGTAACCGGCAAAACGGAGGTGATGACCGATCTGGACCTTATAACGACTACCACGGATACCGAGCTCCGCCGATATGACTCGGAAGGCCGGCTCACCTATTCGAAAACATCGGTCCAGATGGCGAATGCGGCGGGTTCTTCGTTGGAATTGTCGAACAGCTATACTGTTGAAATGACCGTGCTGGAGTATACGACACTGGGGCAGATAGGAGGTATGGTCCGCAAGACGGAAGATGGAGGGCTTGTAACAACGGAGACCGATCTTCTGTTCCGGCAATATGACATATATGGAAGATTGACGTATTCCTGCTCGGAAGTCCATGTCGAAGGCGAGGACCTCGTTAACGGCGGCAGTATCGATACCCTTAACATGGTGGAAACCTTTATTTCCAAGTACAACACACTTGGGCAGATATTGAACATGGCTACCGCAACCCATTATCAGGACGGCAGGATAATTTTTGAGGCGGACTGGAACTTTGACGGAGTGTTGGCGATAGCGACTAACAGCATATTGAACAACTATGATTCACAGCTGCAGTTTGAGCGCCGATATGACTCGAACGGACGCCTTATACATTCGAGGTCCACCGTGCAGGAACAAAGGGTCGACGGCGGGACGATAGAACATGTCACGCGTGAAGTGGTCGAAACCGACATATATTCATACAATGATCTCGGCCAGGTGGATATGATGGAGGTTAAAACGCAGAATTGGGTACTGGACCTTAAGACCGCCTCAACGATGGTATTCGGCATAGGGCTGACGGTTGTGGCGACCGACCTGGATTCGCGGGAATATGACGAAAAAGGGCAGCTTGTGCACTCCAAGACCAATATGCGCGAATTGTCGGATACCAATGTTAACGGTGACGGCATTGCGGATGATTATTATTACGTGTATATAGGGGACGGCGAATATATGGTATCTTTCGCGGCCGACGCCAGCACGAATACCGTAGTTATGGGAACGGACACTCAGCTCGCCCATGGAGACTTGATCGAGATAACCGGGTCCGCCATACCGGAAGGATTAGTGGCCAGTGGCCAGTATTATGTGGTTTACGAGAATCCCTCGAACCCCGGGACAGTGGGGACGTTCAAGCTGGTGGCAAAGGCGGATTACGAGGCCGGTAGCACGACACAATATGCCGAGTTCACGACCAACGGGGCGAACCTGAGCTATTCGCTTGTCGCGGATGCGTGTATATTCCACGCCGATGGCGATACGATAGAGTCCGCGGGACATGGCCTTATGGAGGGGGAAATGGTCATGGTAGGACAGATAGATGGCGACTATTACTATGTTGTAAATGTCGTGGGGGACACGTTCCAACTGGTAAATAATGAAGATTACGCCCAGTACCTCGAGGGGGATACCAGTGTAGTGGTCGATATCCCGGCCGGCAAAGACGGGCTGGAGACCACATATTCCAAAGCGTATATTGAGAAACAGGACGTGGAGTATGTCCTGGAGACCATCATACACAGTTATAACGACCTTGGACAGGTGCTTCAGATGACACGGATAACTTCCGAGGATACGGCTATCACATGTTTCGTGAACGCCGGGGATGATTTCATTACCAAAGAGAACCATGGGCTTGCGACCGGGGACCTGATCCAGGTAAGCGGCTCCGCGGTCACGGGGGGGATATCCGAGAATAAGGTCTATACCGTCATAAAGGTAGATGATGATACGTTCAAGCTCTCCGAGGATGGGGTCAACCCCATAGGTATTCCTTTTGGCGGCGGTAGTGTTACCTATAAGACCGTTTCAGCGTCCTATAGCTGTTCGGTGAACGCTTCGACCGACGAAATAACCATCACCGGCCACGGGTTCTATGACGGTGACAGAGTAAGGTTCATGTCGGATAACCTTCCGGAAGGGATAGAGCCCGATCAGTATTATTACGTTATAGTGACCGGCGACAATACTTTCAAATTAGCTACGGACGAGACGCTGGATACGGTCGTGGTGATCGGTTCGGCGGGAGCGAATGTAGTGTGCAACCTGCTTACCGTCACGACCTTTGAAGTGGACTCGGTTAACAGGCAGTATGATTCGAGCGGCCGAATAACCTATTCCAAGGTGGATATTACGTCGACCGGGGCGATGGACAGGACGGTCGAAACGAAGATAAATAAATATAATGACAGGGATTTGATAGCTAATATGGAGGTATGGACCTATCTCGCGGACGGAAGGATAACGGTCGAGAAGGATGAGATACAGGACATGGTCTATACATATGACGGGAACGGTAATATAAACGGCGTAGTGTATCTGTATGGATTGGATGATACTGGCGCTACGGTGCCCATTGGCATACAGTATACCGGGTTTATCTCATGCGACCGGGTCTATGACATGCAGGGACGTCTTAGGGAAAGCGCCGTCCACAAATACGAACTGGTATCATGTTCTATCGAGAGCAGGAATGTCAGCGGGACGAATTATATCGTGGTTACGCTTCCGGACGAGGCTACGGACCCATATGTGTATTTTTCCGCCGACCAGTTGCCGACCGGGGTCAACAGTACCGACCAGTATGTGCTTGTTACGACAACGGCCGGTGTGCCGGAGTACTATCTTATCAGTAGCCAGGACGCGTCGGGATATATAGCGGCAGGACAACCTTATCAGATAATACAATACGCTGATGCCGGGAACAATGTATATATCACGACGAACGATACTTTCGACTACACGGTCAACCGGGCTATTACGAGACTGGGGAGAGATGTTATCGTTTACACGCAAACGCGGGATGTGAACGAGACCATGTTCGCCATTATCTACCATTATTACGGGCTGGACCTGGGGTCCGCCACTTCGTATACCTATAATTCATTCCTTTCCACGACCCTGGACCTTGCCCCTCGGCAGTTCGACAGCGAAGGGCGCCTTGTCAGGTCTTACGAGATGGTCAGGAACATATATTCCTATCTCGGCATGACGAATTCACAGGGCAATATCGTCATTAAGGGGAACGGACTGAGCCTCGGGGATACCGTTTACATTCTATACGAGGAGGACGGAGAGGTAAGGCGTGCCATGTTCTACGTTATAGGCGTGAACGGGGACGAGTTGATATTGTCTGCCACGCCCGACGGCGAAGCGGTCGCGTTCGAGGCCGGGACGTATCGCGTGGTATTAGAAGAGGTCTCGTACATACTGACGGAGATACTCGCGTACAATGGCTTGAACCAGATAGCGAAAATGAGGACAACTACGGTAGAAGATACGCTGACGACCGTCGCGGAGGATATGGAAGCCAGGGTCTATGACGACGAGGGCAGGCTGATATACTCGAACATAGAATACCATGAGACGGACGTGGCCGGGGATGTAGATGAGACCTATACGGTCGAGACCGTGATCCATTCTTATTATGAGGGGACCAACAACGTGAAAAGGATGACCGTGACCACCGCGAAAGATGGCACGGTTACGGTCGAAAAGGATATTGAGGACCGGAAATACAACTCTAATGACCAGTTGGTATACTCGAAGACAGAGGTTACCGAGACCAAGGGGGACGCCACCGAGGTCTACACCGTTGAAAGGAAGATAGATTCATATAATTCCCAGGGCCAGGTCCTGAGAATGACCCAGACGGTCATCAAGGATGATAAAGTGACCATAGAAAAGGATATAGAGGATCGAGTGTATGATACCAAGGGTCGGTTGGTATATTCAAAGATCGAGGTCAGCGAGGGTACGCTGGAGGATGCGCCCAGAGGATCGCTATTTCCGCCAACGGATGGTACGGCGGGTTCGTTCACGCCGCCGGAAGAAGTCATATACGGCCCGGTGCAGCAACCGGCTAACGGCGGTGAACGGCGGCTCTTGATAGATCCCAGAAGCTTGTCGGGAGAAAAGACCGTGGTCGTAGACGAGACTTATACGGTCGAGACGGAAATATCGCAATATGACTTGCGCGATAACATAGTGAGGATGAAGGTCACGACCACGAACGACGATGGGTCGGTCGAGGTGCGCAATGATATATCCGACAGGGAATATGACAGCAGCGGCAGGTTCATCTATTCGGAAGTGGAAGTAACGGAATATGGCGTGTCCGGGACCACCAATGTGGTCATAGAAAATATCAATGACGGTACGTTCCTTGTCGATGGGCACGGCCTGGTGGATGGGGATATGGTAGAGATCACCGGCTCAGTGGATGGGGCGGAAGTGAGCGGGATATATTACGTGATCGACGCGAGCGAGGATGAGTTCAAATTATCTGATGACGTGAATGGCGCGGAGATCGACTTACCGGATGATATTGAAGATGTGTCGATCAACATGGTGAAAACGCATTATACAGAGGAAACGTCCGTGACCAAATACGATGACAACGACAACGTGTTGCGGATGAAGACCGTTACCACCGAGGGCAATAATGTCCAGACGATCGAGGATATCGCTGACAGGCGGTATGATACTGAGGACAGGCTTGTCTATTCCATGCAGAAAATAAGCGAACTTGACGGGATATCCGAGGATGTGAGTTTCCTGGAGACCATTATCGATTCCTATGATGAGGACGACAACGTTCTACGGATGACGCGCAAAACATTCGAATATGATGTCCTGGACGCGTCGCCGAATGCCAATGATATTTCAGTCAACGGTACAATAAGTTTCGTGGAGGTGCGAGAAGGCGATGATGTGGCCTATTTCAACGGGAATACGTTCCTGAACCTGGATGATCCATACACGAGCGCAAACGAAGTATTCGACCAGCCCATAGATGATCGCAGCGGCGGGTTATGGTTCAACGCCGAAGACGTGGAGGGGCTGCAGGTGCTTTACGAGGAAGGCGACGAAGAGAGCGGATTGAACCTGTATATATATGAAGGCCGGCTGTACGCGGGCGTATGGAACGGCTCGTTCGAAACGTGGCTAAGTGTTGATATCGAGGTCTCGGAATGGTTCCAGGTCGCGTATACGTTCGACGGGAACAACCCGGGCGGCGAGGGTGGGTCCTTTAAGTTATACCTCAATGGGGAGCTGGTCGATGAAGCCGTTTTTGATGGTTCTGAACGTGTTGACGCGCATGGCGGTAATGACGCGATCGGCGCCATGAATGATGGTTCCAGGTTCCATACAGGGAAAGACGCGTCGGAAGATGTAGACCACTACTTCACGGGCTCCATGGATGAAGTGGTGATCTATGACCGTGTTCTTGAGAAGAACGAGATAGAGGTCCTCGCGCGGGAGAACGCGAGCATGATAAGCCCGGAGTCGCTTTCCGCTTATTATTCGTTCAACAACAACTTGACCGTGACCGTCGAGACGGACCTTGAGGACCGGACGTATGATGACGATGGGAATCTCTTGTCATCTAACATACGTGTGACCGAAACTGGGAGCGCGGGAAGTGTTGTGACGGATGTAACGATAGATGGGGATACTATATCCTATGCCGGACACGGTTATTCCGAAGGAGATAAGGTCCAAATAGCGGGTGCTTTAAGCGGTATCTACTACATAATCTACATTGATCCTGATACGTTCAAGCTTTCCGCCGAAGCCGGCGGACCTGCCGTTGATGTCGGAGATTTGATCTCGGGTGGCAGTAATGGCTTGAATTTCACCTTATTGACGGAGACGACATACACGGTTGAGACGATCTTTACCGCCTATGACGGGGATGGTAATGCCCTGAGACTGATGCGGACAATAATTGAAGGGGATGGCGTAACGGAAGAGATAGATGTTGAGGACAGGGTATACGATTCCAGGGGAAGACTCATCCACTCTAGGACGATAGTGCATGACGCGTCCAGTGGGGTTACAGTAGTGAACGTATCCGAGGTTGACGCGGCTTTCAATAAGATCGTGGCGGAAAGCCACGGGCTTAAGAGCGGGGATATCGTCATGCTCAAAGGGCTTGTAGGGGTCTCTTCAGAGGAGATGTTCTATGTCATCTATGCGGACGAGAACACATTCCAGATATCTTCTGTCCTTGATGGCGACGCGATCGATATCAAGGGAGACCTGGGAAATGTGACATTTGTGGCAGTTGACGTATATACGGTCGAACAGGACGTCCATCGGTACGACGCGTCCGGGAATATCCTGCGCATGACGAAGTCCGTGACCCGCGGTGATTCCGTGACCATAGAAAAAGATATAGAGAACCGCAGGTACGATTCGCGTGGACGCCTGCTTTATTCCAAGATAGAGGTGACAAGTACTGTAACAGATCCACAGATAAGCGGCATATCGGGGATCATCGTCAACGAGAACACCTTTGTCAAGACCGATCATGGCCTGGAGGTCGGCGACCAGATACGTGTATACGACGATATGGGTGGGTATAAGGATTATTTCGTCGTATATGTGGACGGGGACAATTTCAAGGTTTCCGCGAGCCCTGAGGGGACAGTCACTGACATAGGTACATATAATTACGCCAGTTTTGAGAAGATCGAGAGCTATGTGGTCGAAACCAACATAATAGCCTATGACGTCGAGAACCGTATAGTGGCGATGACGGAAAAACAGATATTCGACGGAGGGAAAACAGTTTACGAGACCACGACGTCGATAGGAGCCTTTAATTCAAGGGACCAGATACGC
This sequence comes from Candidatus Omnitrophota bacterium, assembly GCA_028715965.1. NCBI lineage: Bacteria > Pseudomonadati > Candidatus Omnitrophota > Candidatus Omnitrophota bacterium. The sequence continues at coordinate 24,989 of JAQUQS010000012.1, forward strand.
AGAATGACCAGGACCTCCAAAACCTATGAGGATGGAGAGCTTACCGGCGATGTGACAGAGACGGATATCTCGGACAGGAAATATGATTCTAAGGATAACCTTACGTATTCCAAAATACATGTTACGGGTACGGATGGAGATTATACCCTGGAAAGGAACATGGTTTATGACGACAACAGCAATCTGATCCGCATGAAGCAAACAAAGAAAGAGGGGTCGGAGACCACGATCAATGAGGATGTGGAGGATAGGCAGTATGACTCTAGGGGTCGATTGACCTACTCCAAAATGCGGACGACTGTGTCTGACACATCGAACGATGAGGTCTTTGTGACCACGGAAGAGACCAGGATCCATAAATATAATTCTGAGGACCAGGTCGTAAGGATGACCCGGACCACGATCGACGGGGAACTGTGCACTGTAGTTACCGACACCGCGGATAGGCAGTATGACGCCAAAGGCAACCTTATTTACTACGATACGGATGTGACTGAGACCGCAGGAGAGAACTACCTTGGTGAATTAGTGAGCCTTGGCAATGGTGAATATTCCCAGAACGTATATTCGGATGAAGCGATGACCAATTTCGCCTCTGTATACTACTTTAAGGACATTGGCGGGCAGAGATACATCACGAGGAAAGAAACCATTGAGGATGGCATCGCGGTTACCTATTACTGGGCTACCGACCAGGGAATAGAGAACAACCGAATAGTAAGGAAAGTGCTTATTTCGCCGGACGAGAACGGATGTATCGAATACCGGTATATGAACGAGGACTGGCAGGGACGTGGTTACGGCAGGGTCCAGTATGCCTTTTTCGCGGAAAACCAGGCCGCGCCGGATGGGACGGGGTACAACATATCCGAATACCGGTACAATGACGAGGGACAGGTCATAAGCGAGCGCTTGTTCAGTGAAGTGTTCTCTTCGGCTACAGGGAACGTAAGAACGATATATTATGACGGATATGAAACTGTCGATGATGTGGCGTATGTGGCGGCCCGTTATGTTTCCGCCGATGGCGAGGAATACCAGATGATCGATTATTCCGAAGTGGAGAGCCTCGTTGGATTCATCGGGGACCTTGCGGAAGCTTTTAACGAAAATGATTATTTATTCGGGGATCCTGTCCAGGTCCGGACGTCGAGTAATTATATCTACTACAGACAGATGCTGTACTTGGGGGATGAAAGGACCGATGACAACAATGTCGGTTATTACGAGTATTATGTGAAAAAAGGCGATACGGAGGCGCACCCGGGTACTATACATCTCAACAAGGACGAATATTCGTTGGAATATCAGTATGGGCAGGAAGACGTGCTGTATTATCTGACGATAACCCCGTATGGCAGCACGGATATGAGTGACAAATTCGGCAGGGTCTATGTCTATTATGACAAGACGGACGAAAACCGCGTCAGCGCGGTGTCTTTTTCGAAAAAACAAAAAGACACGGTCTCCGGCAAGGACTATAACACCGTGTATTATTCATATGATGGATCCGGGAACGTTATAGGCGCGGACCTGTATGACGGTGTTGGACAAAGCTACATAGGCGACAATAACTCCCTCCTAGCCAGTTATTCCTTTGAGGGTCAGGTGGATGGGGCCATCATGGTGGAATGTCTCGGGCGTGACGGAGAGCTCATGGTCTCGAAACACATAAAAGATCCAATGAGGACGATGGCGATAACCGAACAGGAAATAACGTTCATTGGCACGAACAAGGGATATGCGGTGAACCATACTTACTCTGTAGAGGTCTCGATAGATAAATATGATTCTCGTGGGCAAGTGCTCAAAATGACCAAGACAACTACGGACGGTGATGATATTACCGTCGAGAAGGACATAGATAACCGGGCGTATGACGCCGAGGGCAACCTGTCTTATTCAAATGTCGCCGTATACGACCATTCCACGGGAGCGGATATTTTGATGAATGAGGACGGTTCGGGACGTTTCTGTGGGGATCTCGTCGAGGTCTCGACCGGAAAATATGAAGTGAAGGTCTATTCCAATAGCTCAATGACAGATATTGTCGCGGTTTATACATACGCTAAGGTCGACGTGGGGGATGGCGTATATAACATGATGCTCTCTTCCATAGAGACCGAGGAGAACGGGGCGAAGGTAATTTACGGGTTCAACGAGGCAGGCGGTTTTATCGTATCGAAAACGATCGAAACGGCCGATATGGGCACGCTCGAGTTCGCCTATACCGCCTCAGGCGAGGTAATATCGGTCCGGCAAACTCCGGAAGGCGGGGCCCAAACGCCTGATGGGAACACGGCCACATCGGTTATTTACTATTTTGACGGTAACGGCGCTATGAACCGTAAGGATTTCCTCGACGCCGAGGGAAGTGTGGTAGGTAACAGCCGGTATGTCAATAGCGGCGGTGTGCTCGTTAACCGGTATTATCCTGGTAGCACATCTTCCAGCGGGAATTTTGTCGGAGAGTATGCCGTGGGAGCGTCTGAATTCATCGAAGTAACCGGGATGACTGATATTGACGGGATATTGACCACATTTAACACGCCATACACGATAGTAACTACTACCATACATGAATATGACAGCGAGGGCCGCGCGCTCAGAATGACGCGAACGACGGTGGACGGTGGCCAGACGACTACGGATGTTACCGGGAATATCGACGGCCGTGGCCGTACAAGTATAGTGAACGGTGAGATCGTGGTCGACGCCGTGATCGTCAAAAATCATGGGCTTGAAGGCGGGGAGCGGATACAGATTGATGGCGGGGCGTTCGCCGGGACATGGTATGTTGTGTACATCGATAAGGATACGTTCGCGTTATCTTATAACGCCAATGGCACCAATATCGCGACCTTCGAATGTTTCTGCGCTAATTATTATGCTGACCCGAGCCTCATAATGGACCTGATATCCCGGGGTATCGACCCGGCTACATATAATCCGGATAATCGCGAACATCTATTGCATACGGATTGGTCCCTGATAGACCCAGACCATTATGACGGGTCGTTCAAGGTCATATCAGGAGGAAAAGCCGCTTCGTGCAATCACATTACAACGGTAGAAACGGTCATTGACAGTTATAACGCCAAGGGCGAGGTCCTGCGCATGACGCGTACTATCACCGATGGAAGCAATATGAGCGTGGAAAAGGACGTTGTGGACCGGGAATACCGTAACGGCTTGTTAGAGTATTCGAAGGTTGAAGTTACGGAGATCGAGGATTCCGTGAGTAGCGAATATATGGTCGAGACCCGGATCCTTAAATATGATCTTTCCGGCAATGTTGTCAGGATGGACCGGACAACGCGGGATAATGAAAAAACTACCCGAGAAAAAGACCTGGCCGACCGCGTATATGATTCTAATGGACGTATTGTGTATTCCAAAATGGTGGTCGGGGTCACTGATAATGCCAAGAATGAAACTTCGGTCACTACGGAAGAGACGATCATACACGCCTATAATGATGACGACCAGGTGCTGAGAATGACGCAAACCACTGTTGATGGCGATCTTTGTACGGTCGTGACCGATACCGCGGACAGGCAATATGATAATACCGGGAACCTGGTTTACTATAACACTGACGTAACGGAGACCGCAGGGGAGAATTATTTTGGAGAATTAGTGAACATGGGAGGCGGCGAATATTACCAGAACGTATATTCGGACGAGGCGATGACGAATCTTTCCGCGACATACTATTACAAGAACATAGGAGGCAAACGATATACGACCAGGAAGGTGACCACGGAGAATGGTATCGGCGTTACATATTATTACACTACGGACCAGGGGATTGATAAGAACCGCGTGGAGAGAAAGGTCCTCGACGAAGCCGATGCTAATGGGTGTACCGAATACGGGTTCTATAACGAAGACTGGCTGGGGCGAGGGTACGGCAGGGTTGAATACGCTGTATTTGCCGAGACCAGGACGGCGCCGGACGGGGTAGGTTACACGGTCGCCCGGTATGAGTATGACAGCGAGGGAAAAGTCTCAAGTGAAAGTTTCTATGACGGAAGCATATCCGATGGGACCTATGTAGGCACAGCTTCTTATTCCGGTTATTACGCTTCGGGTAGTACCGAGTACGCGTATATGAGCTATGTGTCTTCGTCCGGCGAAGATCATATGATGGTAAGCTTTATCAACCAGTATTCAAGCGTTTCCGAGCCGCTTACTGAAGATTCATATTACTTCGGTGATATAGAGGAAACCTCTTCCTCCGGCAAGTATACATACTTCACGCAGAAGGTATACAGTGACGCGGACAAGACTAACCTTGTCGCGACATACCAGTATATGCAGGTAGAGGGTGAGGATATGTACCTGAGATATAAGATACTGTCTTCGGAGGATGGTTTCAGGACCATGTATTACTATAACGCTGACGGAAGTCTTTTGTATAAGAATGTTTACGACGGATATAACGGACAGGATGTAAAGGTGTACTACGACCGGGACAATAATGACAGGGTGTCGTATATTGTTTTTGATTCAGCCCAGACGGACGTGTTGAGCGGAGAGAGTTTCAAGGCCGTTGAGTATGTCTATGATCCTAGCGGTAAGATAATAGAGGCGAAGTTGCGTGACTACGAAAGCGCTGTGGGCAAGAGTTACGGCCTCGTGGCATCATACCTGTTCGACGGCGCCAGCGGGACGGTGTCGTGTGTGGACGACACCGGTGAGTTGGTCGCGGTAAGAAAGAACATGGGTACGATGGACCTCTCAAAGACCACACAGCAGTCTACCATGCCGCTGAGCCTGAACAATTCATACTCCGTCGAGGTCTCTATAGACAAGTATGATGCCCGCGGCTTGATACTGATGATGACCCGTACCACTACCAGGGACGGCGTGGTGACCGTGGAAAAGGATGTAGAGGAAAGAACGTATGACGCGAGCGGTAACCTTACCAACTCCAATATCGCGGTGTACCAGTATTCCCTGGATCCCGATACGGCGATGAATGAGAACGGTAGCGGGAGTTTCTTCGGTGATATCATGGATATCGGAAACGACCTGTTCCAGGTCAATGTTTACAGCGACGAGGCCATGACCGACCTGGTCTCGGTATATACGTATAAGAAGGTAAAGGACAGCTCCGGTGCGTATTCAATGGTCCTGTTAAAAATTGAGACTACTGAGGATGGCAATAAGGTCACGTATAATTTTAACAGTGACATGAACTATATCGCGTCTAAAGTGGTGGAAACCGCGGATGGTGGTTCCATTGACTACCGCTACCGCAGCGATGGCCGTCTTTACTATATGATACAAACCCTGCCGGGCGGTATTACTGCCCCAGACGGCTCCAGGGCGGACGACGCGATATATTCTTACAATTCCGACGGCACTCTCTACTGTGTACAGTATCGTAAAGATGGAAATATAATAGGCAGAAGCAACTATGATACGATCGGAGGGAAGACCACCAAATCATATTATTCCGGCAACAATACTTCTGACCGTGATCTGATAGGTGAATACACGTTTACCGATGACGATAACGAATACATGATGCTTGACGCAAAAGGCGATATTACGGGCGTTATGGCTGATATGGACGTGCCGTTCAGTTTCGTTTCGACGACGGTCCACAGTTATGACTCCAAGGGGAACGTAAAGCGTATGACGCGGGTAACTTCCGAGGGCATGGTCCGCATGGTGGAAAAAGACACAAGCGACAGAAGATACGACGCGGCCGGTAACCTTACTTATTTCAGCACTGAAACAACGATCACGGAGAATGGCGATTTCCTGAGCCGGACCGTTGAGGAGACCAACATCTATTCCTATAACTCACTGGGACAGGTCGCGCGTAAGAGAACATCCATAGATACATATAACGAGAGCGGAAGCCGTATCGGCGAAACGACCACGACCGATATCGCCGACCGCAAATATAACCTTGAGGGCACGCTTTCTTACTCGTATGTCACGGTCTCCGAATACAAGGGCGGATATACAACGGCTTCCACCATTGAGACGGAACGCGCATACGATACGGATAACAATGTGGTTAAGGTGCGAAAAACAACTACGGAAGGCACAAAGTTGACCATAGAGGAAGACGCGGTGGCGCGACAGTATGATACTGAAGGACGGTTGGCATACTCAAAGATAACAACGACAACTGTGGACAACAGCACCGGGGAAAGGACGGTCTCTAGCGAAGAGACCGTTATCCATAAGTACAACTCGAAGGACCAGGTAGTAAGGATGACGCAAACCCGGGTAGACGGGGCTGTCTGTACGGTCGTTACCGATGTCGAGGACCGTAGGTACGACTCTAAAGGTAATCTTGTTTACTACAATACGGATGTGACGGAGACCGGAGGGGAGAATTATCTTGGCGATATCGTAAGCCTCGGCAACGGGCAGTATAAACAGAACGTGTATTCGGACGAGGAGATGGTGAACCTGGTGTCCGTATATTACTATAAAGACATAGGGAGCGATAGGTATACAACGAAAAAGGAAACAACGGAAAATGGCGTTGGAGTAACGTATTATTACGCCACGGACCAAGGGATAGACAAGAACAGGATCGTCAGGAAAGTGCTCGACGCGCCGGATGCGAACGGATGTGTTGAATACAGGTTCTATAACGAGGACTGGCAGGGACGTGGGTATGGGAAAGTACAATACGCTTTCTATGCCGATACACAAACCGCACCATATGGCATGGAATACACAATTTCCCGGTTCATCTATGACGGGGAAGGCAATTTGACGGAAGAAAAGTTGTATAACGGTAAGGTGTCAGCGGAGACTTACGTTGGCAGTGCTAAATACAGCGATTATCACGTTAGTAATGGTGCCGCGAGGACGGAATACATATACGTTACTTATGAGCCGCGTATAACCGAAGATCCGGACATCGTCGGGATGATAGAACAATACGGATCTATGCCTGGCTCATTGGCTGGGAAGTATATGGGTGATATGGAGCAGACCAGTACTTCCAGCAGCTGGACATATTACCGGCAGTATGTATACGCGGATGCGGCCAAAACACAACTGGTCGCTACATGTTATTACAGGGAGTCGGCAAGCCAAGGAGTGGACAGGTTCATGTACAGCATGTCCGTCAATGAAGACGGCGTCAACGCAAGCTATAACTACGACCAGAACGGCAATATTACGAGCAAACGTATAAACAATGCTTTCGATTATGTTGATGTTGAGGTGCGTTTTGATCCCGAGAATAGTGGCCGAGTGAGTTCGATAACATTCTCCTCCTCCATAGGCGACCAGTATAGCGACCTGGAGTTCCAGGGAGTATCCTGCGAATATGACCAGAGCGGTAAGCTCGTTTCCCTGCATGCCTATGAATCCAAGTATAACATGGACCAGGATGACCCGGTCAAATTCAGCTATACCCTGGGCTCGGATGGCTGGACCCGCGGGGGAGAGGCTACGCGTTCATATATAAGTTCCAGCAATTCGGACCTATTCGATATCATAGCGGTCAAGATCGACACCTCGAGGCTCGATCATGCATACAATGTAAAAGTAGAGGTGGACTTATATGATTCCAAGGGCCAGGTGCTCAGGATGACAGAGACCGTTACGGACGGGAACAACATAACGGTAACTGCCGATATATCCGACAGGGTGTACAACGTCTATGGCGACCTATTATCGACAGAAAAATCCGTACTACAGGCTACAGCTGATCCCGAGCTGGCCGCGAACCAGAACAGTGCCGGGTATTATTTCAGCGGTTTCACATCAAGCGACGGCAAGAGCTATACGGTGAAGGTCTACAGTGATGAAGCCATGACCGACCTTGTCGCCACCCGTTACTATACCAAAAGTGTGGAAGGTGAGGGGAACGATGCTGTAACGGTCATGGTCCTGAAAAGCATAACGGCGGTAGAGGACGGATGCAATGTGGTTTACAAATATAATTACGCTTACGGGTACCTTGACACGAAGATCGTGAACACCGTTGATGAGAGCGGGAACCCGGTCACATACACATATCATTACAATGGTGAGAATGTCACCAGCATTTATTATGCCGGCGGCGACGGAATAACGGCGCCTAATGGTGAAACGGCCGCCAGGGTCGATTTTTCATATGACAGTGAAGGCCGTGTATACCTGAAGAGGTTTTACGATACTACAGGCGCGAGCCATGAGATCGCGAGCTGTAAGTATGAGTATGATGCCGAAGGCAATGTGACAAAACATTTCTACAATGGCTCACATTCCAGTTCGTCCGCCTATGTGGGGACCCTCCCGATGGACGAAGATGAGTTCCTGGCTGCGGATAAAATGAACGCCGGCATCATGGTGGATAAGTACCACGCGCCATACACTATCATACTCACGACCATCAACAGTTATAACGCGGACGGGAATGTTAACCGAATGACCCGTTCCACCCTTGATTGTGGGTCAACTTCAAGAAATATCGGCACATTTACCATTGAAAAGGATAGCCGTAACCGGACATATGACTCCAGCGGTCGTCTTATCTATTCGGATGTCTCTGTGCGAAAGGGCGAAAGTTCGTATAACATCGATGGAGGAAACGAACACCTGTCGGTACAGCCTGAAAAATACAGTGTCGAGACGCGGTATGCCTATAATTCCTTGGGGCAGGTCGCGCGGATGTACGTCGAGACCGATCGGACGTCCGGTATTGATACCATTGAGCAGGACGTTGAGGACAGGAAGTATGACATGAACGGGGCGCTCACGTATTCTAACGTTCATGTCCACCAGGGGTATACGTCAAGGACCGAGCTATACACACACGGCGTGCAGGATTATCATAGTAAAACCTTCTTTGAATATGACGAGGATGGCCGTGTCATCAATTCGCTGGTCATCGACTCCGCTTCGGACAGCCACGGGGACAATATCTTCACATACACTACTAATATCCATGTTGATGAGTATGATGCGATGGGGAGGATAGCCCGCGCTACAACGACAGTTACGAAAGAAACGCAATATGTGAAGCTGGAATCCGTTGAAAAAGATGTTGCCGCGCGCCGATATGACAACGCCGGGAATATCGTGTACTCAAGGACACAGAAGAGCGAAACAACTACGGATCTTGTGTCCGGAGAGGTCTTTGCCCGGAACTATATCGAGGAGCATACGATACACGAATATGATAAGGACGGCAACGTGCTCAATGAGACCATGACCGTCATCGAGAACGGGAGAACGACGACAACGCGCGACCTTACTAATAAGGTCTATTATAACGGGGTTGTCGCCCGTTCCTATGTGGAAGTATGTGAGTCTACCGGTTCGGGGAACGACCATGTCTATACGGTAAAAATAGATGCCGGTACCTACGAAGGTAATTATTATTCTGGTACCGTGCTGCCCAAAAGGGTGACCGTGACCATCACCGACGGGGATACCATAACGGTCGAGCAGGACGTAAAAGACCGGGAATATGACAATTTTGGCCAGCTTATACGCGCTTACATGCGCGTGTCCGAGACCACGGGCGATAGCGTTGTGACGACAAATAAGGTAGTGAACATAACTTCCTATGATCATTTTGGTAATGTGTTGAGCTATAAAGAGGATATCTTGAAGGGGTACGCGGGCAGTTCATATAGTTCCAAGGACATCATTCGCACTAACACATACACGCTTAATTACGATGATGCGGGAAATGCCATGAACGCGACCTGTACCGTAAAGATAACGGGCGGGAGTACGACAACGACCACGGTATCGTCTGGGGAATTCCGGTTGCCTGCTACGCTGAAAACGTCACGTCAGGAGATGATCTTTATCTCGAACGCTTCCATTGGGAGGCGGACATATTATTATAGCCCGCCGCCACCCCCGAGAGTTTCAGTAACGAACCAGACATTCGATGAGAATGGTAATGTGCTCAGGGAGACTGTTACTATTCTGGATGGCGGCAAAACGACCGTCATTACGGATATTGAGGACCGGCAATATGACGAGAACGGGAATGTTACTTATTCCAAGAAGGAAACGACTGTTACCACTTCCGGAGGGTCCAGCCAAACATCCATACAGGAAATAGTCGTGCATGGATATGACGTGGACGGCAACATATTGCAGATGACACAGACCACGGTATCCGGGGGTATCACTACGGTAGTTACGGATATGTGTGACAGGACATATGATGAAAATGGACGTTTGACCTCATATTCGCAAAAGGTGGTTGAGACCGGCGACGGACTTGATCATACATATTTCGAGTCGCTACAGATACTTTCTTATGCGAATGGTACGGACGATATACTTCGCATGACAAAGACCATTACGGATAACGGGGTCACCACGGTAATGACGGACATTGCGGATCGTGAGTACCAGGCCGGCGGGCTTCTCCGCTATTCGAATGTGGAGATACATGAGACCGGGGAAGGGCTGGACCATGTTTATACCAAAGAAACAGATATCGTGATGTACGACCAGTATGACCAGGTCCTGCGCATGAACGTTACTATCCATGATGGGGGGCTGACATCGATAGAAAAGGATATAGCGAACCGGACATATGATGACTTCGGGAATCTTCTTTCAGCGACGACAGAAGTGACCGAGCTTGGAACCGGCCTCCGCCATGTATACACTGAAACGCTGGAGATAGCTTCTTACAACGGTCTGGGACAGATAAACAGGATGACGAGGACGACGGTCGACGGCGTGACTACGACCATCGTCGAGGATATCGCTGACAGGGGGTATGACAGTGTAGGAAGGTTCATCAGCTCGACCGCGAATAAAAGCGCGTACGAGATGTCCGGAAAAGATCGGAACACATTGTATGAGAACGTAAAGTCGATAACGCAGGTCAACGCGTATAATAGCGTCAGCCTTATATCGCGAATGACCACGATAGAGAACGGCGTTACGAAGAAAGATGTAGCGGACCGGCTTTACGACCTGCAAGGCCGCCTTCTGTACTCCAAAGTGTCTGTGCCCAAGAAACAGGTCGCGTTATCTTCTGCCACGACCAGGACATATCTGGCGTATGTTGAAGAAACGACTGTGCAGGAATATAACGATCTGGGCCAGATAATGTACCAGTCAGTCGTAAAGATATATGAGGACGGGGATAATCGTTCATTTGAGAACATCCCCGACCCGATGGAATATGACAGGGAGGGTAACCTCCTGGATGATTTCGCGTTCCCGGATGATCGGAGATATGTTGACCAAACGATGGCTGAACCGGAGGCCGAAGCGAGTTCAAGCGCCAAATCCACGCTGAACAACAGGCAAATTGTCCAGAAGCAGAAGAGCGGGGCGATAAATTCCGGTGGATCGTTCAATTTCGGGGGCTCGCAGAGCTACACGCCGTCATATTCTCCATCTTACCCGACGAACTCATATTCGAGTTATTTCGGAGACTTCTATTCGGATCCCTACTCATTCAATTACTCTACCTATGAGGCGCTGCCGTTGTATGACTTCCTGATACCGGCGTCGGAGATGATCGTCCCACTGTATGATTTCAGCTCCGGGGATTATTTCTCGTCATCAAGTTATTCTTATCCAACATACCAGAACTATTATGACCCGTATTCGAACTATTTCAATAATTCGGGAAGCTACTATTCTTCGTCGTATAGTTTCGAAATGTTCGATTACGGGCAGGATTATTCCATACCGATATCTCCCTATGCCGGAAATCTCAACCAGGCCTGGTTCGGTTCAGACAACTCTTACTATGCCGCGACCACTTCGGACAGCATGTGGGCCTCGTCTGGATATAACTTCTTTGATTTTACCGATCCGGGGATTGGCCTGGACGGCCTTTATTCGGACGATTCCTGGCTTACTTATTACGCGACGGACAATAAGAATCCGTATGATGTCGGTTTGTGGAATTCGGGTATGTTCAATAGCACCATACAATCAGTAATTGATACCGGCACGGCGAGCGCAGAGTACGGCTATCTGGACCTTATGGGGTCGGTAGCGAAGGGTTACAATGACATCTATGGAACTAACCTGGACATCTCAAACATCTACGACTATGTTACGGTCCTTGATTATATATCAACATACGCCGAAGATAGTGCTATATACGGCGTGACCGGGGCGGATGTCATGTTTGAAAGTTCATATTTCTCCGCCGGTTCCATATACGATATGATCGGGTCCACCTATGACGACCTTAATAATTTTGACTGGAGTGCCTTTGCTCTGGAGAACGATACTGAAGGTTATGGGACCGACACATCATCAAGTTGGTGGTCCGATCTCTATGACAATAGCGGTTCATTCTTCCAGGATGTAATGGATGAGAGCTTGACGGTATTCGATACGATACAAGATATCGTCAAGATCGATTGCGATGGCGGCGCCGCTCTCGGTTATGAATATTTTTCCTCCATGGCAGATGAGTGGATCGATGCCGGTCTGGGCGTTATGCGGCAGGGCGATGATAGCATGTTCAACCATGCGATAGCTTACGCGACCAACGCGATCACCGGTACCATCGGTTTCTTCAGTAATACCGATTTCATGCTGACCACCGCTACTAATCTCGAAGAATTCGCTTCGGGGTTATGGGATACCATGACGGTGCCAGAATCATACACATCATATGACTATATGAGTACCTATGACCTCCCGACCGTTGATTATACGGAAACATATAGTCAGCCGGTCCAAATATATGATTCTCCTTTGGTCTATGAGCCATCAGGAAATAACGAGATATTCGCGACCAGTTCTATGAGCGGCACTGACTATATCAACCTGTACGATCCATCTTATTCGTCCCAGTCGACCAAGGTCGAAAGTTATGTATATACCCAAACTGTTCCCGCGGCAGTGTCACTTTCCAGCACGTCGTACCCGGACCTGGCCGCCACGGAAAGCTACGGAGGAACGATAGACTCTGCGGCCGGAGACCTCTTGCAGAACATTACATATGAAGCCGATACGTACATGCAGTACATGGAAAGTACCGTGGACATAGGTTCCTATATGTCGACCGGGGTAGAAAGCTATAACAGCGCCATTTCCACGATACAGAACCCACTTGATTCGATCAGCATGCAGGATGTATATGAAAATAACGTGGGCGGGCAATTGGACCCGGTTGTGAGTTATACTCCCGACATCAATAACTTCATCGGAGACGATATATTTGCGGGAATATCTTCCGTAGGTTCGTTCGACATGCCCGAAGCCGGGGCCCAGGGGATCAATGCCATGTTCGACCTGCCTGACATGGACATGCACGCAGGGATAGATGACATCAACATGGGAATGCAAACGCCCAATGTGGGGTCGCTCAACATGCCGGATATGGCGCATTTCGATCCGGGACTCGAGCCGGGGGTAGGGTTTGATCCCGTGGACAATGTGTATATGCCTGATATCAACGCCCAGATAGACGTTGTAGATAAGGTCACAGGCCCGTTAATGAGCGCAAACGCGGGATCTGTGGACATATCGGACATCTCCGGAGGATTCAACGCGTTCGACACCGCGGCCGTTCCTGAACTGAATATGGACGTTACCCAACGTTCCTTCGACATGTTCGACCCAGGTACTTTGAATAAAGACTCTCTTATTCAAGCTGTTTCCGATATCCAGATGAACGTTCCTTCGGCTATACCATCCGGAACAGGAATGGGAGCAGGCCTGTTGATGTCCCTGACGTCGGATGCTTTCTTTGACAAAGGCGTAAGCATTGCTGATATTGAGAACATGAACGCGCCGACCACATTGCCGTCAGGAACAGCCGTGTCCGAACTCTACGATACCAGCGCGATAAGTACGGCTTCCATACCAATGCCGCAACCACAAAATTATGAAACTGCCGCTATGAGCGAACCGGCTCAACTTGACCGGACAGGCAATGTCCAGGCCCCGATATCGGCTATGAATGATCTCAGCGCGATGTCCGACGCCGGATCGACGTATGAAGCTCCTACGACACTTAAATTGCTGGACGCGTTTGGCGATGGCCCTTCCGGTGCCCTTTTTGGCGGGGAGAGTATAAACACACATATCTCCCAGCTGGTAAATAACGCTATCCTGTCGGGTGATGCGGGAAGCGCGGATACGGATATTAACCTTGAATCCAGGTCCATGAGCCAGGATATCTCCCAGGCTATAGACCTGCGCAGCACTATAGGCGCGGATATGTCTACCATACCGACATATGACGGAAATGTGCGGAGTTCCGCGGGTAATGAGATCTCCATGAATTACGGTGTTCCAAGCGCTTCTGGTATTTCCGGAGTTACCACTAACAGTGAATTCCTTGCAAACACGGGCATGCCAGGTAGCGTAAGCTCGATCGACCCTGCTGCGACCGCGATACCAAGTCAGTCTTACGGAACTACGGCTGCCGGCTTGGGAGAAGGATCTCAAAGTATTCCATTCATGACGGACAGTCCGCTTGGCAATGCTAACTACGACACGATGAACACCGATATCCGACAGGCTGGTATACCATCGACCACTACCGCTTTCGGATCGTCGAACGAGAACGCGGTTTTTGACGATCTCTCCGGTTCCAGTGAAAAGATGGGGATGGAAGCTATCTATGGGTCATTGCCAGGACAGAATGTCGGCAATATCGGAGATATACCCGCTATTTACCAGAGAGATGTCGCTGGCACGAATGCCGCCATATATCAGGATAATGGCGCAACCGGTGAATTATCCCCACTGAACAGTTTTGATCCAGGAACGACCATGTATGGGATGGACAGCGTGGGGTCATCATATGCGGGGTTGCCTGATATCCTGGGTGGTTTTGACCCCAATGGATATTCTAGCGGCATACAAGGGGCGGATCATATGTCCTTAATGTCTGCCGGGGTAGGCGGCGAGGTAACTTCCGCCGCGGGGATAGATCTGAACGCCGGGATATCGGGGGCATCCATTAACATGACGGATGCCGGATTCAGCGGCGAACTTTACGACGGGGGTATGCCGGTATCGTACGGTATCGACTATGTCAATTCGTCAGCGTCCCTGGGATATGGAACAAATGGTGGCGGCCAGGGTCGATCCGGATCGGTAGATGCGACCTTTGACATTACCGGTGCCGGAATGAACACAAGTATCCTTGATATGCGATCCGGTCCGGGTGAGCAATACATGGATACATCGATCGGTGATATCGGCGGAACAGGTTATTATACTAACGATATATACGGCCTTGGCTCGGGAAGCATGGGGCAATACGCTAACGGAGGTAATATTGGTCTATCGAGTATTTCCATGGCGGATACAGAGACCTTGTATGGGCTGGGGGACGGACAGGGTATGGGAAGTTCCATGGCTAATACGCGTGACTTTGCCGGTTCGGGTGTTACGTCGAATATCGGTATCCCGGGCAGTACGGATAACACCATGTTCTATGGGGCCGATATGGACATTTATTCCTCGACCCAGGCCATGATCGGGGAGGCCACAGGCCTGGACGTATACCAGACTTCGTCCTTTAACGACCTGTCATGGGGTATGGGGTTGGACGAATATAATGTGGACATTAACGGGATGTCTCTCACCGACCTTCCTTCCTTGGACAACGCGTATATCGATACTAATGGATATCAAGATATCTTCTCCGGCGGGAACGCATACGGTATGGCGGGCTATGAGTTCGACACTGTAGACCTTATGGGGGTCGGAGCCGAAGACGGTTCGTTCACAGGTGCCGGATATGACGCCGGTGCTTATGACGGTATCTTCGGTATGGGGCTGTACACGGATGATATGGGGTACGGGGCGCTATTCTCGGATGCGATGTATGATCTTGACAGTGCCGTGGCGGGAAATATGGACTTTGGCGATCTTACCTCACAGATATTGAGCAGCCTGGACACGTATGAAACCTCGATATACGGGACAGATATATTAGGCCTGAATGAGCTTGCTAATATGCTCGCGGAATTCGGCGACCTGTCTATGATGGATGGGTTTTTCGCTTCCGCTGTGTCTGACGATCTCTCGGGTATATATAACGCTTTAGATAGCGGAATGATGGGCTTATATGATACCGCGTCAGGGTTGTATGGGGAAAGTATCGTGCCGGACTCGATGGGGGCCGCGACCACCAAGACAGGCTCTCAAGCATTAACTGATGTTCGATCTCAGGATGTCGCCTCTGCCGTGAGTAATGCAACGGACGGCATGGGCTTGCAGGATACGCTTGGTCTTTTTGACGTGTTACGCGACGATACGGCTATGCAGGCGGCAAAAGAACTTATGGCTCCGCTCGACCAACCGTCAATGCCGCTTGGGTTCAAGACGCAGGGCTATATGGCCACAGTTGAGATAGATGGTAAAGTTGTACCATTCGACGCAAGCCGTAACAAGGTGTTCCAGATCGAAGCCACCCCAAAGACGATACAGGGGTTCGAGGGCTTCGATATTGGGCGTGATACGGCCGAGCAGCTAAGCCCCGGGGACAGGGTACAGACGACATTCACCGGGATAGACGGCAGCCAGAGCTCGGAATGGTATATCGTAAGCGCCGACAGCAAGAAATTGCAAGTTTATAACAGCGAGGGCAAAGTTGGTATCGCGGAAGAGACGGGCATAACGATGACGACGACGAACGGGCTTGGCAGGGAACACGCGCTTACGAACGCGCAAGTATTAACGCTGGAGCTAGGGAGCCAACCGACTAACATGTATCCATTAGCAACGGCCCGCATATTGTCGAACTCGACGAATTATGTACGTACCGATATCCCGGGTACCGGAGACTCAAGAACAGGGTCGTCGGTATACGAAGGCATGCATACGAACGCGACGGTAACGAATTATCATGAAGTTGGACTTACGGGAAACTGGATACAGCTTGACGGAAGTATTGTCGAGCAGTTCGGTGGTAACACCGGGTATAACGCGCAGGGCAGGAATGTTGAATGGAACACCGCGGGAACGACATTGAACTTCGCTTCACCGGAGATAGGGGTAACAGGGTTCCTGGACAATGGCCGAGCTATATACACGGGTTCTCTCACCTATACGGGAGACAGGAACTCCCCAATAAATTTCTCTGACGGCACACGCATGGATATCCGTACGGGCGCGGCAAAACTATATGACAGCACTGGCCTGACCCAGGTGCCGCTATATGAAGGGGTGCAGAACGGTAACATGGTTGTACTGTGCCGTAACGAAATAGCCGGGCAGCAGGTAACATTGGGATCGGTCGTGAATAAAGCGTCGTTCAACCTGACGGTAGGCACCTCAGGCGCTTTTGACCCCGGCTACAGCGTTATTGATGCCGTATCGGGCAATATGATGACCGAGGAAGGGTTCAGGTACACCAATGGTGACCGTATCATTGGCGCTAGCGACAGGGAAGTTACGGTGGATGTCCTCAGCAATTGCCTTATTCTTGGGGATTCGCTGCGCATTGACGCGTATGGGAACACGATACCTGTTAATTTGATCCGAGATAACTCAAGGATCAACAAACCGGATTCAGTATTGCAGCAACACGCCGGAGCGGTCCTTAACCTGGACACGTCGAGCAACAGTTTATCTGTTGTCAGGTCCGACTACACCGTGATAAGCGATTACCATTATACCGGACAGGGAAGTACGGTCTACTCGAGCACTATGTTCAGTGAAGGGGCGCCGTTGTCGGGCAAGAGCTCTTCGGGTATGAGGGAGATAGAGGCACTGATGAACGTCGAAGGAATGATAGACATCGTGAAGGGATCGAGGTTTACCGAGGAGAACGGCAAATTCGTCATGAAAGCCGGTGACGTGATAACGAACGTTGGGGATAATGGATCGATCCGGGTGAACGTCCCTGTAGACATGGCTGATACAACGAGGTACGCTCTTACCGATATAGATGCTGGCGAATCAGGGGCCGTGTATAAGAACACATACATGGTGATCTCTGGTGAAGAAGCGATCAGGAACACTATAGTGCGTGCGGGGGATGTAATAAACAATATATCAATAGACGAGAAAGTATCACTGGAAAAAGTGAGGGGCGATCACGGCTTTACGTTCAATAGCGAATATGTCCAGGGGAATATAGCTGTACATGACATCCTGCAGGCAACGGTAGGGGGCAAGAGTTTAAGTGTTCCGATACTGAACGACCGGATCGACGGCGTTGAGGTTTTTGCCGCGCCGATAGCGGCTCTGGGGTTAACTGCGCAGAAAGAGCTCAACAATGGTTATATAAGCGTTGGGATAACGGGTGAGAAAATGTCATCCGCTCCGAACTATATACAACTAGGAGAGCTTAACGGCACACTTCATGCCGGGGAAGGCTTCAGGTTCACTAATACGGACAGCGTTGTGCGCGCCGCGGGCACGAATTCCACCGGGATAGGGATAACCTGGGACATCTCAAGCGGCCTGATCACGACGACCGATAGTGTGCGGCTAAACCATGGCGCGGGCGATTATTCAGCGGGCATGACGTTCACACAGAACGCGGGCGCTAAAATGGCCCTTGCCGGCAGGGATATGGTCATATTATCGTCCGAGAACACATATACCGGAAAGATCGGCACAGATGTTGCGGGCCAGGACAAGTTCGCGAGCATAACATTCACTAAAATATTGGGCTCAGACAGACAGGAGAACATATCGTTCAAATGCCCGGGCGAACAGGAAGTCGTGGACCAGACGGCGTTCTTCAGATATAACGGGTACAAAAATGTGGTCTCGGAAGTGGAAAAAGGCGCCGTATACAGCACTCGCGAGATGGACGGACATCCTCTGGGATATAACATCGTGAGGATCGGCCAAAAATTCGGGAGCGACGGATCCATTAGTATTCCTGACGGCAGTAATATATTGGACGGTGCGGGCAAGCTGTACGATGGGGTAACGGAGAGGACCGAAAAGCTGTTCGAGGCCGGCAAAACTATTACAGCCAAGAAATCCGACGGGGCGCAGTATATCCATCAGGTCGCGCAGACGTTCGAAAAGTTCTATAACAAGTTCGGTTTCGAAGCCGAGTTCTCTCGAAATGGTGTTATCGAAACGACCGCGCAGGTCGTCGTGGACAAGAACGCCACGTTCAGGATAGAAGGCGCGGCAATGTGGGAAACCGCGATGCCGGATGGCGTAGGGATAGCCAGTGTATCGACATACAGACAAGTGAACGGCGAAAAGATCTCCACGAGGCAGGACGGCGCGATAAAGACCGTCGACATCCTGGGTAACGCTTCGGGGACAACGCCGCTAATATCCGTAAATGACGCGGAAAGGCTCGGCCATTATTTCACGACTACCTCAGACCCAAATATCCCGGGATGGATGGAGGATAATTCGGTCACGGGAACGCTGCTTAAGAGCATGACCTACGACTGCATACGGAAGGGCGGCAAGGAATACGGGTTCGATGGCGGAGCCAAAATAGATGGCGGGAACCTGGTACTTGAATACGTTGGCAAACTCCGTTACACCTCGACAGAAAAAGACGGTACGATATTTACCTGCGATATAGGTACCGGGTACGAGATGCCCGGTAAGAAATATTCGCCCGCCGACCTGGTATACTCATCCGCCGGTGGGGTAACAGCGGCCAGCAAGACGATACTGGACACAAGGGGGGTAAAACATACCCTTTCATACACCATGGACCTCACAACGGATTACAGGACCAACCTTTATGGGTTACGGCACTTTGATTCTTTTGTAGGCGATCTTCGACACGAAACAATGATGTATTCATCCATACTGGGCGACCAGAGCCTTATGGGCGCCGCCCAACTTATCGCCAATAAGATGTTCGACCGTGGCACGTATGACAAGGTCAATTACAAGACCATATCTTATACGAACACGGATAAGAGCGGGGACGCGTACAAATTGACCTCATACGCGAACAAGGTCGAAGGCAACAAAACCGCCTCGTTGTCGGTCTATACACGCGGCGCGCAAGCCACAGCGGCACTGATGGGGCAGAACTGGTGGGATCTAGCGGGGCTTAAGGACGATATGACGAGTGTCCTCAAGTACAATGGGGACATAATGGGCGTCACGAACGCCATGCGTGACATTTGTGGCGATCATTATATCAGTTCGATATCGTTCCCGTGGAAGACGGAAGGCGGGCAATTCCAGGCGCATGAGGTAACGCAGCTCACGTCAAAGATCATCGAGGACTATGGTGTTGACGGTAAGAGCGTGGAGTTGAACCTGTATGACGCCCAGGACAATGTCCGGGCGCGGCAATACGCCAGATACGACGCGGATGGCGCGCTCAAAAGCCAGACCGCGTATCTAATGGGTACCGACTCGAGAACGATAAGTGACGTAACGCTGTTCGGTGACCACACAGCCGATATACATACCGACGGCAAGGACCTGTATCTTGTCGTAAAAGGTCTGGACAGTAATCCTCTGGCCGCGAGTATAGGAACGCATGAGTTCAGCGAACAATATTCCGGTGACTTTAGCGGCAAGCTTATCGCGAAACTGGATATGAACGGGCAGCTTACCCCGGTGGAGCAGGGAATATTGGGCACGTTCAAGGCGGCGAACGGTGCCCTTGATATGAAGCTGGACGGGAATGAGATATCCGCTAGCCGGATGATGATCGGCAATAACGGGCTCATGCAGATGGACGCGGTAGTGACGATAAACGGCAATTCCGGCGGGACAGCCATTGACGCGGACGTATTCGGGTATACGGGGCCGGAGATGGCGCAGGGGAATAAGGGTGAGGGTCCTGTCCCGGTCCAGACGTACCGGTACACATATGAGGACGGGAAGATCACGAACGGCACGATCGCGGTAAAAGGCGGCGTTTTCGCGAACGTGGTCAACTTGACGACGATCGTGGACGAATACGGATATGAAAGGGTCTATACGGACATAGTTGGTACCGGCGAGACCGGTCTGGAACGGGGCGCGGCGTATTATAGCACAAAGAGCGCCGTGGACCATATAGTAAGAGATCAGGTCTGGGAGACACTCTCGAACATGGGATTCAAATACGAACATTCGGACGTGATAGGGGAATACCGCACTCAACTCGAGGGGAACCTGAAGGCCGGTAATTATGTGGAATCAATAGCGACACTGGGGAAAATAAGCAATCAGGCGTTCGGGGAAATGTTCGTCAAAAAATCCATGGAAGTTGTAGCGGACTCCACCGGAGTGAAGGACGTACTGCGGAACCGCGCGCTTACTGATCTCAAGGCGGCGTACAAGAATTCAGATGGCGAATACAAGCTGGCTGATGATATGGCCCGCAAGGTGCAGACGGCTTTGACCGCCCATACGGGCTATGAGAGCGAGGGTGAATTCGTAAAGAGCCTGTCGAATTCGATGCAGTTCTACCAGGGCGCGGTAACTTACATGCAGGAGAACCTGTACAGTAAATGGTGGTATACGGCCGCGGGCGGGGAACTGCTTTTTGAGGATAACTACAAAGCTGAAGCGCTTATGGCGGTAAAGGTAGCGGCACTAGTGCCGGGGCTTATATACGCCGCGCCGGCGACACTCGTATCGATGGGCCTATGGGCAGGCGTAAGCGTGGGGGTAGACGTCGGGGTGGCTATATACACCGGTCAGGACATCAACACGGGACAATTGATCGGCAATGCGATCAATAGCGCTTTGACCGCCGGAGCGTTAAAAGGCGGACTGGTCATATTCAATGGCCTCAAGACCGCGTACAACGTATATAGAGGTGTAGGGACGGTCAAAGGAGCCGCGCAGGCGATAAGGGCGGGCGAGATAGCGGCGAATGTCGAAAAAGGCATTGAGATCAGCGCGAGGACGGCGGAAGCGGCAACAAGAGGGGCGCAGATCGTATCGTTCGCGAAGGCCGCGGGTCTGGCAGCGGGTCTTAATACGGCATGGTACGTAGGGTCGATGGCCCTTGACCCGAAAAGTGAGATCACGGCAAGCGGTCTTATGGACGCGGCGCTTAAAGGCGCGGCTTTCGGGTTGGCCGTAAAGGGTTTAGGTCAGATGAACCTGTTCGCGAAGATCAGTCCGACACTGGCGGCAGGCGCGACAAGAATGGCCATAGCTGGAGCGACAATGGGGGCTCTTAACCTCGGATATGACGCTCTGGCGAATTATGTCAGAACGGGCACCGGATTGAGCACGTCACAGATCGTGAACAGTATCGGACAAGGCGTTATGTGGGGCGCTGTAGCAGGTTATCTCTCCACCCCGGCAGGCATGAACCACCTGAGCTCAATAGGATCAAGGGCGCAGGAGATGGGAATAACGAACCGTCAATTAGTGGCGCAAAAGGGCGGCGGGCTGCTCTCGGCGCTCAAGGACCCGCTATTCCTCTCCAGTGCCAAGGGAGCAGCAAGCTGGGCGGCGATATCCCCGTTATTCACGGCCGCCGAAGGCATGTGGACAGCTTTGGCGACAGGCATAGAGGGAGCCATAAAGGGTAACGGATTCCTCGAATCAGCTAAATTCGAGACCGCGAACGGGCCTGTTACAATGGAGATGCTGATAAGAAGCGCTATCGAAGGCCCGAAACAGGGTCTCTGGATGGGACCGATGATACATATAATGGGGCAACCATCCCTGGACGGGGGAGTAGCGGCAGCTTCCGCGGCGGAAGAAGGGTTCCTGAGCCGGGTCAGTACGAATATCGCGAGCGGTAACATCGGTACCGCGGCAATGGACATCATATCCACGTCCGCGTCCTGGACATGGGGCAACGTCGAAATGGCGGGATTTGTCACCGGTATGCACAAACTATTGGATAACTTCACATCACGCGAGGGCGACGGTGGTATCGGCATATCGACGGTGGGAAGCAATATGGGCATATCCGAACTCGATATACTCAGCTGGGCGGCACTTTTCATGAAACCACATCAGCTCAGCCTCATTCCTTTAGCAAAACTCGGCGCAAAAATGTGGTCTGACTCACGCACATTGGCCTCAAAAATAGGCGACGTTGTCGACACCAAAGGCGATGCAAGGATAAAGGCCGAGTCGGCCCTGCTCGATACGCTACTTTCACCGAGCACACGGTTCATAGGCAAAGGACAACTGGAGAAGCTGAATAGTGAGGGCATAACAGAGCTTCGTAGGTCAGGGGACGCTCAAGGCGACACGATGAGCATAAAAGACGTAGTCAAGGTCCGCCGCGAGAGATACGGCGATAGACAGCTCGCGCATGACTATATACAGGTATATGGAGAGAATATGGACGCCCTGGCGAGGGCGGAGATGTATGTCGAGTTCTCGATATCCGACATGATGCCGACCTCACTCAAGGGCGATGTGGCAAGGTCCGGTTCGGGTAACATCCCGAGCCTGAGAGCCCTGGCGGAAACCGCGCTACGCGCCCAATCCAGTGGCGGCAAGATCTCGGAGAACCAGGTAGACGTCATAACCTTCCATATGTGGCATCTTAACAAGAAAGCGGAGATACAGGTCAAAGAAGCGATAGCGGAAGGAGTTAGAAGTATTTCAGGCAAGGTGACATTCGACAGTGAGAAAGCGCGGTTCGAATCTACGGATCCCGCGTTAAAAGGCCGGGTCGATGCCGCAAATGAGGTAATAAGGAGTTTTACCGAGAACACGAGCTGGGACTGGGGCAATAAGTCGTTCGCCGCGAAGTTCGAGCAGATGCTGACCACGCCCGAAGGGGTGTTCGAGCTTTTGACCGGAAGCGGCAAGACGGCGGGATTGGCCCCTTTGATGACGCTACTTGTGCCAACATTATACGAGGGCACGATAAAGACGATGAGTGTCGTATCGGTAGAAGCCGGCAAGAACACACAGGGCTGGGAGGCGTTCCTTAAGGCATACGGTATCACGGACAGGGCGGTCGAAGGCTGTGAGGGCATAAGGGAAGCGACTGTCGATATAGGCGGCAGGGCATACAGGGTGATAAAGGTAGAGCAAAGCGCTCTCGGCAAGGACGCGGACAGGGTCTTTGGTGAGATAGCCGGCAGCAAGTTCGACTCAGTATTCATTGATACGGACACGCTTAAGAACCTTAAAATGGACTCAAGGGGCAAGGTGTCCGGCGGCATGAAAGAGTTCTACGCGAAGATAACGGATTCTTCCTGGGCGTTATATGACGAGGCGCACGCGTTAGCAGGTTCGGCGGACCTCATAACGTCCGATGGGATGGGCAAAGGCATGCATGAATACCAGATAAGCTCTCTGGCGGAGATAGCGGATCTTGTGGGAGAGGTAAGCGGGGGACGTACAAGTGAAGAGTTCAGGTCGCATATGCGGGAGAACTACATGTTCGAGGATAACGGCACATACAGGTTCAGCGACGCGTTCTATGAAGCTGTATACATGAAATATTACGAGAAGAGCGGCAAGATAAGCTATGAACAGTTCAGGGGAGGCGCAGGGGAGCACTGGGGAGCGATAAACGGGTTCGAGGACGCGATGAACATCAAAAAAGGCGGTCGTGACGCTGTAGGGTACGGTGTACATGAGGGCAAGATAGTCCCGATGCAGGGCAATAAGGTAGCCGAGAACATGAGGTGGAGCCAATGGAACGTTGCCGGCGCGAGGGAGATAACCGCGCGCGTATTTGAGGGGGACGCGAGCGCGTTGACAGGCCAGGCGAGAAGCTTGCTTGAGAAAGTAACGACCAACCCTGATTCTGTCAGGGTGAGCGACCTGTCGGTATTACGGGATTTCAGTGTGAGGAGTATGATGACCGGTACGACGAACCTCCTGACGTGGTATGGGCTCTTGGAGGGCATACAGGACCGGTCTATGGGCTCAGAGACGAGTTTTGGCAGGCTGGATAAAGACGGCATGAACGAGCTTCTTTCGGGCGAGATCACCAAGGGTAACCTGAAAAAGCTTATAGGGTCATTACCCAGAACGCTGGATAAGCTGTACGTGGTCTGCCAGGAAGCCAACGTTAACAGGGGCAGATTCGTCGATAGTTTCAAGGAAAGATACGGGAATGACGATGTATGGGTAGTGGAAGGCGCGAACGTATCCTTGTATAAAGGCGGTGAGCGTGTCGGGAGATATGACCTTGAAGGCGCGAACGGGATGGATAAGGCCCTGAAGTCTAAGATGGAGACCGCGCGAAACAACGGCGAAACCTACAAGGGAGTGATACTTCTGGACAGAGCTACCGTGACCGGGTTCAACCTCGAGAACGGTATATATATCCCGCGGGACGTGCTAACCGCTGCGAAGACCGTGAAAGAATCCATGGGCGAGAACGTTTTCCGGCCCGGTGAACGGGGCCGCCAACAGGCGCAGGCCGACACCAAGGGCAGAGAGGTCGGGGAAAGCTACAGAAAGGTCCAGGACTATCTCGACAATTCGGTGGAATTCGTACACGTATTCGATGCGGGATCCACGAAATCGGTCATTGAGCAGTCGGTAGGCCGAGACAGAGGTATCATCGGCAAACGCGGCGATAGCGCGGAATTCGGATATCACGAAAAACGCGTATGGGTCGTAGATGATATGGCTCGTGGCAATATCGAGAGCATAAGCGCGGACGGTTTCAAGGACATGGCGACCAGGAGTGAAAGAGAAGCCTTGAAGAGTTCGTTCACGAAGAGCATGTCGGACGCGCTGCACGCATCACTGGTGGACAGGTTCAGCGTGATGCGGGACAACGCGACTACACAGATGGAACTTGATACTATAGACAGGATGCAAACGGAATTCCAGTCGGAAACGGGTATTAACGATACTCCGGGCACCGGCAAAAAAGGCGAGCTTACGACGATTAAGGATGTGATCGAGTCGGACTTCACGCGCCAGCTTGCGAAGTTCGAGGCCGCGACTCAGCGCGGCAGGTCAGGTCTGAGCGCTGCCAACAGAGAATTCGTAGACGCCATGTCCACGATCGATCACATGCTCAAAGGCGCGGATGGCAAGGTGAACATAGATTTCGGCGAAGGCAAGGTCAGCTACAAGGACGGCAAATGGCAAACATCGGAAGAGGCGGGACGCACACAGTTCTCAAAATTAAACACACCGGAACTCATGAGACAGGCACAGGAATTCATACCCGACAGCCTTGCGCGTGAGACGGTGGACCGGAGGACCCGTCCGGACAGCTCGGTCACCAGAAAAGCCGAAAGCACACTGGGAGAACTGGGCGCAAAAGGCGTTACCCGTGATCAGGTGAACGGCGCGGTCTCTGAGTATTCCAG
>JAQUQS010000013.1:0-21094 GCA_028715965.1 Candidatus Omnitrophota bacterium
GGGCGGATCGTGGGGGAACACCTGGTCCGCCGGGCCAAGCGGGCCTTACGTGGGCTGGAAAGGTCATGCGATATGTGGGAAAGACGCATCGCGGTAATAGCCACGTCCAGATTCATAGGGGCGGGCAAGCTGGATGAAGCCCTGGACGTTATTGATATGGTGATCGAGGACGAAGAGGACCTTCTGCACAAAGCATGCGGGTGGATGCTGCGGGAGATCTGGAAAAAAGACAGTGGAAAAGCCGAAGAGTACATAGCGAACAACCGAGAACGCATGGCCAGGACCACACTTCGTTACGCCATTGAGAAGGTCCCGGAGAAAAAAAGAAAAAAGGTACTGCTAGTGGGGAAAAATAAAGCGATACGCTACAGACGGGAGAACGATGCTTAAAGGGTTCATGGACAAAATAGAAGCGCTGGGCATATATGAGAAAAGATGTGTCTCGGACGACAGGATAGAGCTCGTGTTTTTCGACAAAGACATCGCGGCATGGAATAACGTCCTTATCTCAGAGCTGGGAGGACCAGTAAAAAAGGCAGGGGAAAAACCGTCAAGGGAGGACCTTGAGATAACAGAGATATATGGAGGATTGTATCAGGACCAGACCCTTTTCCGCAAAGAAACGGATGGAGGGGTCATAATCGGGATGTTCTGGCCATGGCAGAGCGCTCCGTATATCACGCTTAAACTTATCTTCATCAAAAATATGCCGCAATAAAAGGTCCTTTTCAACAAGTGTGTTTTTTTCCCACGCGGCGGTTACGCAGGAAAATACAAATATCGAGGGACACCATTAAAGCGTTAGCCGCGTACAATATTATAACGGCATTCATATCATAAAATACCTTGTGGAGCAGGCCGGCGACATACCCGACCAACACGATAACGAGGAAAACCAGACTTTTGCCTTCCGTGGACATAGACCGGTAGGACTTGGCGATCGAGAAGGGCCACGCGGCCCCGAAACAAACAAGCATTAATATCTCGAAAAAACTCATGCATATCCTTCCCGTGGAAATACACGGGAAAGGATACTATATCGGTCGGCCAAAATCAACAATAGCCGGCAAAACTTGCCAAAAGGCAGAATAAAAGGTAAGTTACTGACATGCAGCTGCTAAGAAAAATACTTTTTTATTTGTTCACGGCCGCATATGTAATAATATGCCCCCTGGTCATCTTTTACTCAATGGGGTATATATATAAACCCGGCGACAAAAATGTGATAAAGACAGGGCTAATCTATCTTGCCACGGCTCCAGAGGGGGCGACGGTATACCTGAACGGAGAAAAGCAGGAAAAGACCACCCCGGTAATGCTCCTTGAGCTGACATCCGGGAGCTACAATGTCAAAGCGATAGCCGAGAACTACAGGCCATGGGACCAGACTGTTCCTGTCGAGAAAGAAAAAGCCACCGTGCTGGACAAGGTCCTCCTTATACCTTCGGAGTGGGCGCCCGAGGCGATCATGAACGAAACGTTCAGCAAATTCCTCCCGGTTCCCGGGACCGATATTTTTCTCATGGCAAAAGACGCGGGCGCGGCTAAATGGATAACATATAACTACGTGGAAGATAAAATAACGCCCCTGTTCGAGGACGGGTCTCCTTTTCGGGACTACACGGTTTCCGACGTTAAGTGCGTGAAGGGCGATACTTCCGTGCTTTTGGCACTTTTGCTTGGCGCGGAAAAAAAATATGTATGGCTAGAGCTGAACCCTTCCGGGAACAAGGCTACGGACGTAACGGAGCTGTTCCTTTCCGGGATAGACACTGTGAGCTGGTTCAGAGGGAGCCAGAACGTCTTTTCGCTTAACGGGGGGAATCTTGAACGTATAGATGTAAAAGAGGGGGCGATATATCCGGAATATATCAATAAGGTCAAAGGGTACGGACTGGAGGCAGGGCGGATATACACGCTTACGGAGGATAACCTGGTGAAAAGTGATTCGATGGACCTGACGAGCGAAGAAGATATACTGGAAGATCCTTCCCTGGGAGGGAAGATCTTTCGGGATATCCAGTATGATATTCGCGTGATCTCGGATGACTTTATGATCTTTCTGGGAGAGGATGGAGATCTTATAGCCAGCAAGCTCCCCTACAGGTTCACCGACGAAAAGATCAAAGACGTGAAGCCGGCCGCGTACAGCAAAAGATTGCTTGTCTGGTCAAAAAGTAAAGTAGGGCTTCTGGACTTCAGTACGGAACTTACCGGGTATGTGGGGTTCGAAAAACCACCCCTTCTGGTGTGGCTTTACGAGAACGGCCAGGACATCGATGAAGCTTTCTGGGTGTTCTCTGAAGCGTATGTTCTCGTTAAGGACGCGGGGAAGATCTCCCTGGTCGAGATAGAGACGTATGGGGAATTCCCGGTAGCTGAACTTTTCACCGTTGACGCGGCAAACCCCGCGAATTATTCCGAGAAGACAGGCAGTATATATTATATCGACGGACAGGATAATGTCCCTAGGTCGATAAAACTTATCCCGGACAGGCCGATAACGCCCGTTCCGGGAACAGAGGGGAAAAAGAATAAGGATTCGAATGGAGAATAGTAAGGAATTCAGGTTCTCCCCCACCGGGCTTGCTGGCAGGCAAAGGGTCTGGCAACGGGTTTTTGAGATAATGCCCGGGGCGGTAAGCTGGGGGATAATATGCGGCATGACCGTCCTGTCGGCTTTTTTCCCGCTGGTCGCGGCCATACTTATTATCGCTTTCTATATCTATTGGCTTCTCAGGATATTCTATCTTACGATATTCCTGGTGTTGTCGTACCTGCGCTTATCGGTGGAAAAGGATACCGATTGGATGGACCGCGTCAGGAATACGGACAAGATAAAGGACGATATGGGTTCATGGCCGAAGAAAGGCAGATCCGGGTCCAGGGCGAAGGATATATCGGAAAAATTTTATCGTAAGGACGTAGAAAACCTTATCCGAAGCCGGGGAAAAAAGATCCATTCGGATGATATCTACCATATCGTGATAGTACCGATAGCCAAGGAATCTGGCGAGATCGTGAATCCCGGGATAATGAGCATGACAAAGAGCAAGTTCCCCACTTCCCGGATATTGCTTGTCATGGCGCTTGAGGCCCGGGCGGAGGAACAGGTTAAGAGGGACATCAGGGAGATCGGGAGAAGATATAAGGATCTCTTCCTCGACGTTCTTATCGTGGAGCACCCTGACGGTATTCCCGGAGAGATACGGGCAAAAGGGGCAAATACGACTTTCGCCGCGCGGGCAGGAAAAGAGTTCTTTTCTGAGAGGAACATTCCCCTGGAGAACGTATTGGTCTCATGTTTTGATTCCGATACGGTCGTTAACGAGCAGTATTTCGCGTGTCTTACTTATTATTTCTTGGTATGTCCGTTCAGGTGTAAGGCCAGTTTCCAACCCATACCCGTATACAACAATAACATCTGGGATGCGCCCGGACTGACCAGGGTCCTGGACATAGGGTCCTCTTTTTTCCTGCTTATCGAAGCGACCAACCCTGAAAAACTGGTGACATTCTCCAGCCATAGTATGAGCTTCCAGGCTTTATGTGATATAGGGTATTGGCCGGTAGACATGATCTCGGACGATTCGGCGGTTTTCTGGAAGGCGTTCCTGCAGTTTAACGGGGAGTACCATACGGTACCCATGTACACTACGATATCCATGGACGCGGTCGTTGGAGAAAGTTTGTGGAAGACGGTGGTCAATGTTTATAAACAAAAGCGTAGATGGGCCTGGGGTGTCGAGAACTTCCCCATAGTGATGCGAGGATTCATGCAGAACCGCGGGATCCCATTGTTGACCAAGATAAAACAGTCATTTAAATTGCTGGAGGGACACGTATCCTGGTCCACGTGGGCGTTCCTGCTCACTTTCGTAGGGTGGTTACCGGCGGCATTGTCCCTGGATAAAGAGTTCGCTGTTTCCGTATTCTATTACAGCGGCCCCCGGGTCGCGGCTACGATCTTCAACCTGGCATCGTTCTCGCTCATCGCAAGTATCATTCTGAGTTTCTGCATGCTGCCGAGAAGAGGGAAAAAAGTATCTTTGCTGAAAAAAGCGGGGTTCATTCTCCAATGGCTGCTTATGCCATTTACCCTTATTTTCTTAAGCGCGCTTCCTGCCTTGGACGCCCAGACGAGATTAATGACCGGCAGGTACATGGGGTTCTGGGTAACAGATAAGATAAAAAGCGGGAAAAGCTGAACAGGCTGAAACCCGCATATACGGCAGGGCCTAGGGGCTAAATTTTTTATAACTTAACGAAAAATCTATCAAAAATATGGTATAATACTGCCTATGGAAGAACGGCGCAAATGGAAAAGGCACAAGGTAACTTATCCGGTAGAGTTCGACGATAAGTCCAGCGAGCAGTACCTTGAGATCGTGGACCTGTCGGCCGGGGGTATGGCTTTTACTTTCCAGGAAAACTTGAAGGAGAGAAAAAGCCTGCCCATGCGTATATACTTGAAGAAGAAGATGTTCTGTGTTAAAGCCACCCCGGTCTACTCTGAAGAAGTACCCGAAAAAAAATTTGTCATAGGAGCAAAATTCGAAGATCCAACGGAAGACTTTTTGAACGTACTTGATCTAGAGATAAGGGAGATCTCAGATTTCAGGAAAGAGTTCAATCTCTACAACGGAAAAAATATTTCGTTCGAACAAGCGTGCATGGAATATCTCGCCAACTCTTCTCCTATTCGCATGTAGGGGCTCAAAGACGGTTAATTGTCGGTTAATCTTTGGTTTACACGCCTTAACACACATTAAATCATTTATATTAAACAAGTTGCGTAAATACGCGCATCTGGCTATTTGAACGTATACTCTACTTTATATCCTCCGGCTAGTGTATACTATAAATGTAGGGTAAAATAAAAGAAAGCATGAATTTTGTGGGAAAACAGATCTTTCACATAGGGATTTCGGTATATTTTATTTTTATTGTGAATAATATATACAAATTTGCATTTAATTATTAATAATGGTATGCTTGTTATGAATTTTAAAAAGGTACCCAGTTGGGGGTGGTTAAAATGAAGATAATGACCAAAAACCAAAAAGGTTTTACTTTGATAGGGTTTCTTATGGCATCGCTTATCTTTGCCCTTGTAGGCATAGTGGCGGGGGGGATATATTTCTACCATGCCAAGCTTATTAACGACGCCAGCGAGACCTCTCAAAGGGACATGGAAGCACAGTTCATAATCAACCACCTTGTGGAGAATATTGAGCAGTCAGCGTGGGTGGTAGTAAAGGGAAGTAACAATATTGAACTGCATTCCCACTCGTCCGATCACCTGAGGGAGTATGTTTTCGACGGGGACACGCTTTATTTCCGCGGAGGTGGGGCGAACAAAGCCCTGGTTTCCGGGATAACGTCTGACCAGATGTTCTTTGGCACGGGGGTGGGAAGGCCGACATCCAGGTTCAAGGAGGTACAGATAAAGTTCTGGGCCAAGAACGAAGAGGACGAGGAAGCTACGGGGACCAAGGACAGGTTCTTCGTGCAGACGACCGCGGCCGCGCAGGAAAGCTGGAACGTGATATATGTGAGTTCGACAACACTGTACGCGATCCAGGACGGCACCAAAATATTCCCGTACACGACCATACTGCAAGCGCTTAACGCGGCACAGCAGGGCGACGCTATAGTGGTTCTTCCCGGGACATATGAGATCTCCGGTACGATGAACATAACGCATGACCACATGTATTTTTCCCCGGGAGCGAACCTTATTTTCAAGGAAGGAGCGGTCGTTCTTATGGACCCGGGAGCGAACCTGTACATCGATGGGAATTTGCAATTCCAGGCGAGCGAAGCTTCAAGAATAACCATGGGTACGCTTGATCCGGACAGTACGTATGGCTGGCAGATGCATATAGCCGGGGACCAGGAATATTTTGATTTTTCACATATAGATTTTCAGGGGTTGGGCAGTATACAGGTCAACAACTGGAGGCTTATGCGCCAGAGTCAAGCTTCGGACTTCGACGTCAATATCAACGATTGCACGATACAACAGGGAAGCACGGGCGGGTTCAGTATCTCCGGGGCCAAGAACGCCCTCATCGAGAATAACACATTTACTACCAAATATAGCAGTCTGGGCATATCCGGTAATTATTACTCTCCTACTGACCAGGCCATTGGGCTCTACAATAACGTTTTCGCCAACGATAAAACAGGCAATTATTATTATGGCGGCGGGGCCTCTGTATACGCGTATACCGGAGGAAGCGACTCAAAGACCGTTGTGGAGGTAAAGGGGAACTATTTCGATACCATGTCCGGCGGATTGTCGGTAGGGACGAACGCCAGCTACTACTCCAGGGACTCGGGCGGGGCGGCCGCGGAAATAACCGTAGCCGACAATAGCTTCAAATATGGCCGCGGCAACGCGCTTTATGTCAGCCAGTACGCGTATTATGACGACGCGGCGAATTATACCGCCGATGTATACAATAACGAGTTCGTACGCGATACGAGCGTGCCAAAAAGCGATTATTACTATTATAACCAGGCCACCCCGATAAGTTACTATACCTACGGGAAGTCCGATGTAAGCGCGCGCATACACGACAATACGATAAAAGGCGGGGCAGGGGAGGCGACCGATTACTGGTATTACGGGAATAGCCCGGCGGTAAGCATCCGGGGGTATAACTCGAATCCCAACAGCCGCATCCTTGTGGACTCGAACCATATAGACAATCTGGGCAAAGGGGTAGGGGGGATATCCGTGAATTATTCACAGACCCCCACGATCATCAGGGATAACGAGATAATAGGGAATAAATTATACGGTATTATCGCCAACAACGCGAAGAACGTTATCATCGACAACAATATAATCGAAAGCCCCTATTACAGCATATACGCCTATGACAACAGCAGCTATTACGCTGATGGGGACCTGGTGGTGACCAATTCGGTGCTCAAGGGCAGGATATACTCGCAGAAAGGGAGCTCTAACGATACCATTATAGAGAACAGCATTATGTTGGGCGGATACGCCGTATCCGACGAGAAATACACGATATGGGGCTCAAGCAACTTCACGATAAAGGACAGTATCCTGTGGAACGGGGCGAAAATATATTCCGGGACCAAGAGCACGGTGACCAACTCCTGTGTGCAGGGAGCGGCCGAGAACGCCGGTACCAAGGTCTTTTCCGAAGACCCGAAGCTTAACCTGAGCTACCAGGTGACTTCCGATGACGAAAGGTTCTTTACTTATAGTACCGCTTATACCGCGGGTAAGACCGGGACAGGTATAGGCGCCAAGCTTGATTTGAGCAAGATCAACTAAGGACATGGGGCTGAAAAACGAAAAAGGGATAATCATAATATCGGTACTTATAATTGCCGCGACCCTTACTATACTTGTAGGGGCGTTCTCCATGTCGATCTACAGGAGGACGCAGATATACAAAAAATTCCTTAACTCACAACGCGCCTACTATGCTGCCGTTTCCGGGGTACATTACGGCAACAACCAGCTGATGATACAGTGCTGGGGCGGGGGCGGGTGGATAATACCCGAGGAAGAGGAGCTTAATCTCTTTGTGACGGACCAGGGCGAGACTGTTACTCTGAATTACGAACTCCTGAACAATACCGTAAGAGTAACGGGCGAGAGCGAGGTCGACGGGGTCAAACGCACGATAATATGTGACGTTGACCAGGTCGGGGGCAAGACCACCGAGAAATATATAACAAGATGGCAATCCGTAAAAAACTGAATGAAAAAGGTTTTACGATCATTGAGACGCTCGTGGCCGTGCTTATACTGTCGATAGTCGCCAGTGCCATAGCGGGAGTGTATATACATGAGAAAGGGCTCCTCAACCAAGCCGCCCACAGGATGCAGTCGATGAACTACGCGCGCGCCTGTGCTGACAGTCTATTGGCGCTGTGTGGGAGGTTCCAGATATCGAGATGCTGGACAAATCTTCCCACGGAGCTCAATGACGGCATGCACGATGCCAGGACAGATCCGGAACTATGTGTCCTGCCGGAGAGCTATTTCCGGGATACGATGAAAGGGGAACTCAAGTACGAGGTGAAAAAATACGAGACCAATCGCACGAAATGGTCGGCAAACGGGATAGTAAGGGGAAAGATAATAGTGGAGTGGACCGAGAACTTTCCGAAAGAAGAAAAAAAGACACAGGAACTGAGCGTCATATTAGGATCGTATGACGAATATTTTTGAATAATATGCTGAGAAACAGAAAAAAAGAACAAAAAGAAGCAGAACTGGTCTCCGAGGCCGGGATCTCGGAAAAGGGCCGGGAACTTATTGTCAATGCCGATGTCATCATCGCCAGGATGGCCCTGGCGGCGTTCTTCATGATCATCATACCGGTCCTTCTCGCTTTCTATCTGACGTTCGAGGTGTTCATCAGGCGGAACATCACGTTCACCACACAATACGCCCGACTTATTGTTTTCTGGATGTGCCTGTCCGGATTATTCGGGTACTTTGTCATCCGTAAATATATCAAGGACATCATAGACATAGTCAAAAAGACCCAGCAGATATACAAGAACGTGGGCTTCCGGGAACAGCTGGAAGCCACATACCAGAAAGAGGTCAAGGACCTGTCCCTCGCCTTTAACAAGGTGACAAGCGAACTGGAAGAAAGGATACATGACCTGGAATATTCCAGGAGCATGGCAAGGGAGCTTTTCCAGAAAATTGGGCACGTCATAGTATCGACGCAAAAAATAGATGTTCTTCTTAACTTGCTTGCGCAGAGCACACGCAAAGTGCTTAAGGCGGAATCCTGTTTTATCGCGCTTTACGATAGGGTGGACGGGCGCTTGAGGCTCAAGGCTTACGTGGGCCCCCAAAAGGACCTTCCGGAGAACATGGAACTCTCTGACAAGGAAGGCATAACCGGGATGGTCATCAACAGCAAAGAACCCATGGTGGTGAAAAAGCCGAAGACCGAAGGGATACATATCCCCTCCGCTTCTGAAGGGGAGAAAATAAGGTACAACAACGCCATATGCGTTCCCATTGTCGAGAAGAAGGAAATAAAAGGTGTTATGGGGGTCTGCGATGTGGAAGATACGGAGAAACTCGACACAGAGGACCTCTTCATGCTTGAGAACCTGGCGAACCATGTGGGGACATCCGTATCGAACTTTGAGCTTAACGCGTCCATAGAGGAGACCTATTACTCGACCCTGTTGTCCCTTGCCCGCGCGGTGGAAGCAAAAGACGCTTATAGTGGGGGACATCTTGAAAGGGTGGGGGCATATGCCGAACACCTGGCGGTGAGGATGGGGCTCGACAAGGAACAAAAAAAGATCCTCAAGGGCGGGGCTATCCTCCATGACCTGGGAAAGGTCGGGATAACCGACAGCGTGTTAAATAAGCCGGGCAAATACACCGAGGAAGAATACGCGGTGATGAAACAGCACACGGTCATCGGGGAGAACATATTAAAACCGCTAAGGTCCATGACAAAACTGGCCCAGCTTGTGCGGTCACATCACGAATGTTGGGATGGATCAGGCTATCCGGACGGATTAAAGGGGGAAGAGATCCCATTGGTATCCAGGATAATCACTATAGCGGACATCTATGACGCTCTTACCACGGAGAGGGCCTACAAGAAAGCTATGCCCACAGGCGAGGCTGTCAAGATCTTGCAGAGCTATGCCGGCACAAAACTTGACCCGAAACTGGTCGATGTGTTCATTGAGGTGCTGAAAGACATGGAAAAAGAAAAAGCCACCCGAGACAAGGAGACCAAAGAATGAGGCCAAAAGTAAGCATAGGTAGGATCCTTATCGGCATAATCGCGTTCTTTGTCATCATTACGATGTGGTATATCATAGAAGAGAAAGAAAGTATGCGTGTTAATAACGCGATGTTGAGCAAAGAGAAAAAAGCGCTGGAAGAAAAGATCAAATCCCTTTTCAAGGACAAGGCCACCCTTGAGACGTCCCTGGAAGCCGTAAGGGGAGAAAAAGAACTTCTTACCGGTAAGATGGAGGAATACCAGCAGGAGAACGAAAAGTTGTCCGAAACGATAAAAACATTCAACGACCAGATGATAGCGGTACAGGATAACATGCAGAAAAAAGACACGGAAATATCCGAGTTGCGAAATAAAATAAACGTTTTCACCCAGGAAAAGGAAGACCTCATTGCGCAACTGGAGAAGGCAAGGAGCATGCCGGCCATTGCCGTCGCTGAGGAAGAGGAAGAAGAAGCGGGATGGAGAGGCGACCCATCGGCGGTGCTAGGCCAGCTTGAGCCTATAATCGTGGAGGCCACGTCACCACAATCCGGATATGACAGCGCGCCCAAGGCCTTTATTGAGACCGCCGTAGAGGGGGATATCCTGGACGTGAACAAGGAGTATAATTTCGTCGTATTGAACATAGGCGCCGGACACGGGGTGAAAGCCGGGGACCTGCTGTTCGTGGTCAGGGACAAGAAGCTTCTTGGAAGAGTACAAGTCACCAAGACGGGGCCGGATGTTTCCGTGGCCGAACCCATGTATAAAGCTTTAAGGGACAACATCAAAAAAGGCGACAAGGTAAAATACTGATAAGGGAAACAAGCATATGGGACAGATCGACATTAAAACATTGCGGGAGATCCTGACCAGGATAACCGCCGTGTATATAAGCCATGACTTCATCGATGTGGGGCAGATGGAGATAGGTTTTTCCGGGGGAAAGGTGGATTTCATACAGAGGTATCCGGTAAAAAGGAGCCTTAGGCACGCGCCTCTCGCCACTATAAACGCGGAACTCGGGAAGGCCATGGAAAAATGTATCGATATGGAGAACGAAAAACCCGCGCGTATCGCGGTGAACCTTAAGAACGATTTTTTCCTTCTTCGCAGGTTCTCTTTCGCGAAAGTACCGGAAGCCGAGATCGAGAACGCGGTCTCTTTCGAGATGCAGAAATATATTCCTTTCAGGGCCGAGGATATAAGCCATAATTTCAAAAAAGTGGGTGTAATCGACGATAGGCAGGAAGTCGTTTTCGGGGCGGCCGAAAAGACCAATCTTAACAATCTACTGCAGTTCTTCGTCAGCAAAGGCATGATCCCGTCAATAGCCGAGCCCGAGCCGGTCCTTATGACCAGGGCCCTCTGGAAGGAAGGCTCAATAGAGCGGGACAAGGCGTATCTCGCGCTACATTACGAGCCTACGAACAAAGTCGTGATAACCGGTATCCTGGACGGATATCCTTATTTTTTCCGGGAACTCAACCTTGTGCCGGTTGACGAGGATTTCGAGACCACGGAGCTCAGCTATCCACCGGTACGCAATGTCTGGGGGATGATAGAACAGGATGTCTATAACGCCACGGAGTATCTCGGGAAAGAAGGCGGCAAGAACATAAGTAAGCTTTTTATCTCGGGATTCGCGCCGGGGCACTCAGAGGAAGAGGATATCTCCAGGGAAATAGGGATCCCGATCGAAAGGCTTAAGCTCAAGGAGTATTCAAGCGTCGCGTTACAGGACAAGGACCGTTTTGTCCCGATACTCACGTTGATGCATGAAGCGGTGGAGGGACCCATGCTCAACCTGGCACCGAAAGAGATAAGGTGGCGGGACATCTGGACGTATAAACCGGTCCTGCAACGGTCAGGCATATTGCTCGGGGTCATCTTATTGGTCCATTTGGTCCTGGTCGGGGTCGGGGTCTTCCAGGACAGGAGCATAGCCGGTATCCGCGCGCAGTTCAAGGCGTATAGCATGATAGCTCCGGACGCTACCGAAGCCGAGATCGAAGTCGTCAGGGATAATACGCGGAGCAAGGTGGAGTTTATCGGGGGAGCGATCAAGCGCAGGAAATTCCTTTCAGAGAAAATGGAAGAGATATGTAAAGATGTCCCCCCGAACGCGTGGTTGGACCAGATAAATTACAGGAACACGCTGACGCCCGGGGACGACAAGGATATGTTCAGGGTGATCGGATCGGTCTATTTTTCTGACCCGGCAGAGACTGTTGACGTCAATTATATCGTTAATAGTATAAAAAAGGATGACACCCTTATGCGGGGGTACGAAAAAGTGGATCTCGTTGAAGTGAAGAAAAAGAACGTTATAGACAAGGAGATCAACGAATTCGAGACGATACTTAAATAGGGATCGGGGCAAGGAATGGATGTTTCGGAAATAAAAGATATTCTGAAAGACAGGGTAAAACTGGCGTATATAGTTTCATTCAGCACGCTGGCCTTTGTCGGGTTTTTGCTGATAGTGAAGATCGACATAGGAGGCATCCTTGGCAGGATAGCGACACAGCAAGATGCTCTTAAGGGGCTAAAGATGCTTGAGGAAGTAGCGGCATATCAGAAATATATCGGGACGTTCGACCTGAAGGTCGCGGGAAAAAAAGACGAACAATGGATGATAAAATTCATCACCGATGCCGCGAAAGAGAACGATCTTGTCCTGGAACTGGTGAAACCCATGACCCCTGAAAGGGTCAACGGATATGATATGCTCGGGGTCATAGTTGAGGGGAGCGGGAAATACCATAACATAGGCAAATTCGCGGCCGACGTTGAGAACAGTGACAGGTATCTGTATTTCGAGAGTTTTAACCTGCGGGCAAAAGATATCGGGGGATTCAACCAGGCCTCCGGTGTAAGTGGCTCCGGACAGGGGTTCAGGAGGGTAGGGGGAAGAGGCCCGGCCGCGGTCGCTAATACGCCCAACATGTTCCAAGGTGTTCCCGGGGCACAGAGCATGATGACGCCTTCGGGGTTCCCCATGCAACCGGGCATGTCCCCGATGGACCAGGAAATGATGCGTCTTATGGAGGAGGAGATGGGAATGACCCAGTCCCCACAGCAGGCACCCGTTACAAGTGGGGACCCATCCGACGCCGCGCAGGACGATAGCGCGACAGAGCCGGGGACCGTGACCAAGAAAAAGATCATCGAGGAAAGAAAGACCGATTTCAGGACGATAATAAGATGTTTCAGGAAGGGCAAATGACGGGCAACAAGAAAGCATCCACACAGAAAAAAGTAATAATAATACTGGCAGCCGTGTTCCTGCTTAACCTTATTTATACGAAAGTAAGGATGAACAGCATGTTCTCATCCACAGCCGGGAGCGATATGATGTCCGTAGAGGGCGCGGAGCTTCCTTCCTTCGACCATAAGGGTATAGTGTATAACGGGGCGACGTTCCGCGACCCTATGGCTAAGCCGCTCGAAGTAGAGATGATAGAAAAGGAAGAAGCGACAAGAAAAAGGAGCACGCTTACCAAACCCATAGCGGAGCAAGAACACGAGGATC
Source organism: Candidatus Omnitrophota bacterium (assembly GCA_028715965.1). NCBI lineage: Bacteria > Pseudomonadati > Candidatus Omnitrophota > Candidatus Omnitrophota bacterium. The sequence continues at coordinate 13,297 of JAQUQS010000013.1, forward strand.
TTGTGTTGGAAGGGGTTATTATGGGCGGCCCGGAACCCTTAGCGATAATATCGGGAAAAGTCGTATCCAGCGGACAGATAGTGGAAGCCGCGGAGGTCTTGAGCATTTCCCCGAATAAAGTTATACTTGAAAGGGATAATAAAAAAATCGAACTCACGAGGTGACAAAACATGAGAATTGTAAAAAACCTACCGATATTCCTCGGCATGTCCCTGATCGTTTGGGGCATGAGCGGCCCGGCTTGGAGCGTACAGGAAGTAACGGGTATGGGCGGGATCATGGGAGCCAATCCTATGGCCCAGGCCGCCAGCCAGGACGACAGACGGGTGACGATGGATTTCGAGGACGCCGCGCTCAAAAGTATACTTAAGGCCTTTTCCAGACAGACGGGCGTGAATTTTGTGGCAAGCGACATAATCGAAGGGAAGAAGATAACGGTATATCTTAACAACGTGTCCGTCGAAGAAGCGCTTACTTCCATACTTGAGGCAAATGGACTTTCATTCGAATCCCAGGGGGAGAACGTTTTTCTCATAAAGCCGGCCGGTACGGCCCAGATCCGCACGGAAACCAGGGTATTCCGGTTGGAATATATACAGGTATATGAGATGTCCGCGTCGAAAGAGGACGGGTCCGCGTTCGGCGACACCAGCGGAGGGGCCAGCGACTCCTCCCTTACCGGAGATATTTCGGCCGGGGGTTCGTCCTCCGGGCAAAAAGTGGGTTCAAGCGGAGCCTCTGAGGGGGACAAACCGAGAAACGTGATAGAGATAGTGAAAACGCTGATGTCGCCCTATGGCAAGATAGTGGCCGACAAAAGGACCAACAGCCTTATCATCACGGACATACCCTCACGGTTCAGGGTCATAGAGGACACGCTGCGCAAACTTGATATAGAACCTTTGCAGGTGTTGATCGAGGCTGAGATACTCGAGACCACTACTTCGGCCGCGAAAAGGATCGGGGTAGAAATAGGGTCAGAAACACAGACAGCCGGGTTTACCTGGGGGCAGACCACAGGAGAGGAAGGCTCGAACCTGAGCATACCGCTTGCCGCGCCGCTCACACAAAGTTATGTCAAGGACCAATACGGCCAGACGCTTTCCGGTTCGGAACTCTTCTCGTACGGAACGCTTACCCAGGCGTCGACCGAAATAGCCCTAAAACTGTTCCTTAAAGACCAGGACACCAAGGTACTTTCAAGGCCGCGCGTGATGACGGTGAACAACGAGGAGGCGTTAATAAAAATAACGGCGAATACCGCTATCGGAATAGAAAGCACCACGCTCTCCCAATCAGGTGAGGTGCTCAGTAAGGCGGAAAGGGTGGAAACAGGGATAGTCCTCAAGGTCCTGCCCCAGGTAAATTCCGCGGGGGACATCTTTATGTTCATAGAGCCGTCTGTGGCCAACGTGCAAGCCTCGGCGAACCTGATATCAGGCAACCAGTTCCTTGACCCACAGGTCAGGAGTTCGTCATCCACCGTAATGGTCCGTAACGGAGAGACCGTGGTCATAGCGGGGCTTATTAAGACCAACAACACCGATACTACCCGCAAAGTCCCGTTCCTTTCGGACATACCGTTCATAGGGGAAGTCTTCAAATCCAAGACATATACTACGGAAGATACGGAGATCCTGATATTCATAACACCTCGTGTCGTTAAGAAGGGGGATAAAACGATGCGTCCGCCGGTCGTCGCGGAAAAAGAGGACATGGTGGATGCTGTTCTCCAAAAATATGCCGGTAAAGGAAAAAAAGTTGATAACAATGGTGCAAAAGAAGAGACGTGGGCCGAGAAAGTAGAAGATAATGGCGAAAGTAACGAGAAAAAGACTAGGTGAGATACTGCTCGAAGATGACCTCGTGACAAAGGAACAGCTTACCGAGGCGCTTAATCTCCAGCAGCAGAGCAAGGACAGGAGGTTCCTGGGGGAGCTTCTTATAGATCTCGGATATCTTACGGAGGAAGGCTTGTGCCTCGCTATAAGCAAGAAGCTCGGGATCAAATACGCTTCTTTCAGCGACAAGTCGCTGGAGATAAGGTTCGATCAGGACCTGGACCATCTTGTCGACGAAAAATTCGCGAAAGAGAACTTTGTCCTCCCTCTCTCAAAAACACACAGGTTCCTTACCATCGCGATGTGGGACCCCCTCAACTTCGTGATAGTGGATAACGTAAAGAAGATAACCAACATGGAGCTTGTGGTCGTATGCAGCACGAGGAAGGACATAGCGGAAGGGATAGATAAGCTCTACGGGAAAAAGGGATTGTTCGGCACGGCATCGGCCGACGTAATGGAAGAGTTCGTCAAGGCAGGAGTGGGTGACGGCGATAACGTGGACGAACTCAAGATGAAAGCCGCGGAAGCTCCGGTAGTGAAGATCGTCAATCTGCTTATCCAGCGTGCCGTAAAGGACAAGGCAAGCGATATACACATAGATCCCATGGAAGAGACCGTGTCCGTGAGGCTGAGAATAGACGGGACCCTTTACGAGATAGAACCTCCGCCCAAAAGCATGGTATCGCCTATTGTGTCCAGGATCAAGATACTTTCCAGACTTGACATAGCGGAAAAACGCCTGCCCCAAGATGGTGGGTTCATGACCAAGGTGGACGGGAGGGATATCGATCTACGTGTTTCAACTATCCCGACCATCCATGGTGAAAAGCTGGTCATGAGGGTGCTGGACAAGGGCCAGATGAATTTTGACCTGTCCACTATAGGGATGACGGAAGCGGACTATGAGAAAATGTATGCCAACATAAGAAAACCGCACGGACTTATTTTCCTGACAGGCCCTACCGGTAGCGGTAAATCCACCTCATTGTATTGTATACTAAGCGCGATAAAATCACGAAAGAAGAACGTCCTGACCATAGAGGACCCGGTAGAATACAGGATAGAGGGAGTTAACCAGGTACAGGCCAATCCCCAGATCGGCCTGGATTTTGCCCGCGGATTAAGAACATTTCTCAGGCAGGACCCGGATATAATCATGGTAGGTGAGGTCCGCGACCTTGAGACGGCCGAGATCTGTGTCCGGTCAGCTCTTGTAGGCCGCCTGGTCCTTAGCACGTTGCATACCAATGATTCCGTTGGGACCATCTCCAGGCTGGTGGATTTCGGGATAGAACCTTTCCTTTTGGGGTCGACCCTTAATATGGTAATAGCCCAGCGTCTCATAAGGAAGCTCTGCCCGTTATGTAAGCAGAAGGTGGAAGTAGACGCGGAAACGGTGGAAAAACTTGGATTGCAGGGGATACAGGTTTACGGGCCCAAGGGATGTGGGGCTTGCCGCAACAGGGGGTATACCGGCAGGCAGGCCATATTCGAGATAATGTGTGTGGACAGGGAGATACAGGACATGATAGAAAAGAGGGCCGAGATGGGTGACCTTAAAAGAGCCCTTATCAGGAACGGGATGAAAACGCTACGCGAAGACGGGATAGAAAAGGTAAAACAGGGCGATACATCGCTTGACGAGGTCATGACCGTGACAATGGACATAGAATGATATGCCTTATTACAGCTACAAGATACGGGATAAAAAAGGGCGCATAATCAAGAACCACATGTTCACTTCCAGTGAACAGGACCTGGTCAAGGTTTTGCAGAGAGAGGGCGCGCTGGTACTCGGTATCAAGGAGATGGAAGCTATCGAGACAAAGACCAGGCGCAAGATGCACAAAAAGGTCACTATCGAGGACCTTGTGCTTTTCGCGAAAGAGCTCGCTATCCTCCTGGAGAACGGTATTCCGCTTATCGAGACTTTCGAAGTAGCCATAAAACAGATAGAGAGCCAGCAGCTTCTTGTGGCCGCGGAACAGGTGAAGGTCGACCTGGAGCGTGGTACATCGTTCCGCGAATCCATTGCCAGGCACCCGACCATTTTTAACGATCTGTGGTGCGATCTTGTCGAGGCAGGTGAGCTGTCGGGGCAATTGCCGTTCGTTCTTCGGCAGATACTTGAGTTCCTGGAATCAAGGGCGAACCTGCACAAACAGATCTCCAACGCTTTTCTTTATCCGATACTTCTTCTCGGGCTTGCCATAGCTACGGTACTTGTGTTCATCCTGAAGGTAGTTCCTATCTTTGAAGAACTGTTCTCGTCCTTTGACGCCAAACTCCCACCGTTCACGCAGGTGATAGTGGACATAAGCAACATAGTAAAGGACTATTTTCTAATGGTCGCTACCGGCCTGGGACTGCTCGTATTCTTTTTCATAAAGGCCATTTCCACGAAATACGGAAGACGTGTCTATGAAGGGGTCCTTTTCAAGATCCCGATACTCGGCAGGTTTCTCCTGGCGCTGGCCATCCAGACGTTCACGACGACGTTATCCGTGCTGATAAAAAGTGGTATACCGATAATGAAAGGACTGGAGGTGGCCTCAAAAACGCCACAAAGCCTGCTTTTCGACGAGCAGATCGAACAGGCAAAGGTGCGTGTTATGGGAGGGGAGCCGCTGTCCGAGGCACTCAACCAGACGGGCCTTTTCCCGCCACTCGCCGTACAATTCGTTTATGTTGCTGAAAAAACCGGTAATTATGGTAAAATGTTGGAAGAAGTATCAAAGTATTACGCGGATATAGTTGAGAACCTTGTTGTAAGGTTCACTACCCTGTTGGGGCCGCTGGTACTTATTTTCATGACAGTTATTATAGGCAGTCTTATCGTCGCAATGTTCCTGCCGATATTCAAGCTCGCTAGTATAGCGTGAACGGTGGAAAAAAGGGGGAATAAATGAACAGGATAACAGTTTTAGGCCGAAAAGGGTTTACCATGCTTGAGCTTTTGATGGTTGTTATAATAATAGGTATCCTCGCGACCCTGGCGGTCCCGCAATATATGAGCTTTGTTGAAAAAGCCAGGGCGGCGGAGGCCGTAGGGACTATCGGGGCCATAAGGACCGCGGAGAACCTGAACAAGCTTGAAGCGGGTACATATACATCCAACGTTAACGAACTAAGCCTGGATTTCCCCACACAGGGCAATACTACATACTGGACGTATTCCGTATCAAGCGCCACCGACACGGGTTTTGTCGTTACAGCTACCCGGACTGCGAAAAAAGCCGCTACGAACGTGATAGGACAGACCATTATCCTTAATTGGAGCGATTCCACGGGCGAGAAATGGAGCGGGTCCCATATCGGCGCGCCGAGAAAATAGGACTTTGCTCGGAACGATGTAATAGCGACGAGATCAGCGAGAGGTTACCGTGTTGCCCTCGACCGTAAGAATGCCTTTTTCCACCACATCCGGCGGATTCAGTATAAGCAATGCCTCGAACGTCCGGGGCGTATCACCACGAATAAGCGCCGCGTTGTCCCTCAGGTCGACGGTTATGTCCCCCGAAGAGATCTCAAGTGAAAGCACGTATCGTGGATCAGGGAAGTCGGCGATATCACGAAAAACATTCTTTTCAAGGAGGATTTCCCCTCCGGTGCCGGGCGCTACATTAACCGAAATGCCGGATGGCCCTCCCGCGCATATGAAAGAATTATCTTTAAGGATATGACGAAAAGGCTTTTGTGTGTAATAGCTGTTGGAAATGAAAAGAGGACGTCCCGTGGTCTCGAAGGTGGTATCCTGAATGGAAACGGAGGAACAATCGTTCGCGACGATACCACCGGTGGAACGTGGTGTTATAAAGGAATCCATGATATTCACATGTATTTCCAGTGGAGAAGTGGTAAGTACAAAATCCGGGGAGTTGATGAAAAACCCGGCCATTCCGTCCAGGATAGTATGGGACATGGATATTTCCCCGGAAAAACCGGTTATGTAAACGTTCCAGCCCGGGCCATTCTTCCCGGATGACCGGAACGATACGGGAGATCCTTTTGTGCCGCGAAACATAACAGGGCCGCCGATATATATATCGGCTCCCGGGGGGAGAACGAGTTCTGTCCCCGCGGCAAAAGAGACTTCTGAGCCTTGAGAGAAAAAAAGGTGGTCATGTTCAAGAACGAGCCTGCCCGACAGGGTATAGTGCCCGGGTAATCCTACTATGGCGTCACCGGGATAAGCTTTTTTCTGGGCTGTTTCAAGGCTGTGGAAGGGTAACGATTTTGTGCCATATGCGGGTTTCCCTTTCGTGCCAGCCGAAAAATAGACGATATCCCAGCTTTCGCGGGACGACGCCTCGATGTTCAAGGGTTTTTTATCGTTCATGCGGTTCAGGACAAAAGATACGGAACGATATCTGGAGGACGTACGTCCTGTCCCGGTACACGAAATGTGGGAGTTATCAGCCAGGTCCGGATATAGGGCCGATATTTTAGTCCCGTTATTGAAGAAAAGAACGCCATTTTCTATATAATATTCACGAATATCGGGAATAGAATGGGAGAATAGCTTTATATGATGGCCCGAAACCTGTTCTATCCAGCAGGATTGTTCGATGTTTGAGATGATCCCGGTCGAAAGGTCCGCGATCTTTGCCTGGGACGGGACGGGATATGCGGATCGGAATATTTTGTGGACGAACGGGAAAGAAAGAAAAAGACAGATACAGATCCCGCCGGCCAATATAGGAAATAATAATCTATTTTTTATAATCATATCGGCATTATTGGTATATCGTAAGCACGATAACCAGTGTAGCATTAAGGCGGTATCAATACAAGCGACCAATGCTTGTATTGGACGGCGACGTGGTGTATACTACACATAAAAGATATAACCGATTTACCTACAGCAATTTACGTATAATAGTGGCGTATGCCATTGCAAAGGAGTAGATATGAAAAAGCAAAGTTCCATGATAATTTTAATGATCATACTCGCCATATCCATTGTTCCCGCGCGTATCGCATTCAGTGAGGGCGAATACGACGAAACAAAAGACCCGGCTATTACGGGTAAGTTCGCCACGGATAAAATGAGCGAGAAAGCGATCAAATTCGCGCGGGGTTCTATGCAGGGCGAGATGTTCGAAATGAGGATGCAAGAGATGTATCCCGGAGTTATGGTCTCCTGGGAGATCGCGAACGGCCCGCAAACCCCGTCAGACGAGGTGTATCTTATACAGGCACAGGTGTTACGGGAGGGGAAAGAGACAGCGTACAAATATTTTGAAGTAAAGGTCACGCCTGTAGACAATTTTTCCCCGATGCTTATCGAGAAATATGGCATAAAAGATAAAATAGAAGATGGTGAGGATGTGAATACGGATCCGATATAGGGCGGGACACTTTACACTTGCCTAAACCCCAGACTATGTTATAATCGGTTACACGAAAAACAGTATTATTGTGTGCGGCGCCGCGGTAGCTCAGCTGGTAGAGCAGAGGACTGAAAATCCTTGTGTCGGCGGTTCAATTCCGTCCCGCGGCACCATTTTTTAGAAGGGGACAGGTACATCAGTGGGGGCAAAAACCCTTGGCGGTACCAGTCCCCTTATTTTTTCTCGCAAAGTATCCTTGCCGCGCTCCGGGGTCGTCGCCTTCTGGGTCGCCGACACTTCCTCGGGGGTCGGTGCCTCCTCGGTCGTCTGCGCTCACACGGTTCGGTGAAATTGTCCGTCCCGGGCCGGTTCTTATTTTGGATTTGAAGTCCTCTGCATAAACGACTGACACCGAGTTCCGCGACGCGGAACGAAAATCCTTGTGTCGGCGGTTCAATTCCCGGCTACCGGCCCAAAGTGCTTTGTGGCAAATGAAGACATTTGCCGGATATTCCTTCGGCTTTTCCGGATGAAAACACGTTTTCCCCGTAAATGCCTCATCCATATCCTGGCCGGTACCGGGGATCCTGCGCTGCCCGCGGGGCAGCTGGTGTTCCCGTC
>JAQUQS010000013.1:21194-50214 GCA_028715965.1 Candidatus Omnitrophota bacterium
CTTGCCGCGCTCCGGGGTCGTCGCCTTCTGGGTCGCCGACACTTCCTCAGGGGTCGGTGCCCCCTCGGGCGCCTACGCACACACGGTTCGGTGAATAGGAATTCTCGTTCGGTTGCCGATGATATTTTGCATAACACTCCCCACATGATGTATACTAAAGCGAAGGGAGATAGTAGTCTTCCCTAAGGAGGGGAAATGGGACGTTATGTGTGTATATTGATAAGCGTTTTTCTTTTAGCGGCGTTTTCGACGGAAGCCCAGCAACAAAAACCACAATATGGGAAAACATACGCTGAAAAGATCGCGTCAGGAGAACAAAAGATCGTGGACGGTGGACAAATAGACACGTTCTACCTGCTTGATATGGTCAATCTTAGTAAGGATATGCGGACGCAGAACGCCGATATATCTTCCGATATTACCGATCTCGCGGCTCTGGTAAAAGAAGGTAATGACCTTATGCGCGAACAGATAGCTCTTGAGAAACGCCAGATAGAACTTCTTGAGAACCTCCAGCGTTAGAAAACGCAATGATCGAAGGAGCTTAATGATAAAGACGATAAAAGAATACAGGTCTATTCCTTTACTTGTTAACCTTATTATTATCTCGGTCCTGCTCATAACGCCGCTTAGCGTCGCCAAGATGGGTTATAGGCCGCCGGATGACGCGCTCAGGCATGCGGCTAAGGCTGTTTCTGGGAAAGACTGGCAAGACATCCTGGTGATACGGGAAGGATATACCATAGACAGCCACATAGGATGGCATAAGTTCCTGGGGTGGATACACCATACACTGGGATGGGATACAGATGCTCTGGTGGTCTTCGAGATGGTCTTTCTGTTCTTTTTGTTCTGCCTGCTTCCTCTTCTTTTTTTCAAACGTGCCGAATATTGGATCTTATCCCTTGATATAGTGATGTTGAGCGTAAGCAACTATGTAATGAGGCTTGTTAAAGGGCGCCCGTACATATTTTCCATGACCACGCTGCTTTTGATATTTCTTGTGTGGGAAAAACTGAAAGAGAAGAAAATACGATATGATATCCTTATAGCGATAATGCTAATGACCGCAGTGACCACTTATATACACACAAGTATATGGTTCCTGTTCGCGCTCCCGGTAGTATCGTTCGCTATTGCTAAAGAATGGCGTGTGGCGGGACTTGTCCTCGCATCGCTTATATGCGGTATTATCGCGGGCATGATGTTCACCGGGGATCCTGTCGCATATGTTACGCAGACCATATCGCACGCGATCTGGGCGTTCGAGAGCGTATCAATGCAAAGACAGCTTGTATCTGAATTCCTGCCCTTCCAGGGGAGCTTCCTCCTTGTGGTATCGATCTCACTTTTTTTATTATGGCGAGCCGCAAGAGGAAAATGGGACAGGGCAATGTTGTTTGACCCGATGTTCATTATGGTCGTCCTGTCGTGGGTCTTAGGTTTCAAGGCCGTGCGGTTCTGGGATGATTGGGGCATACCTGTGCTGTTGATATGGATGGCCAGGGAATTCCAGGAGGCCATGGGAGATAAGATCCCTTTGAAAAGCCCGGGCAGGCTGGTCTTTACGCTTGTTGTAGCGATCGTTTTTTATTGTCTGGGGACCAACGATTATTTTACCCGGTATACAGGGGAAAAGCCTGTTGGATGCTTTTGCGACGACGACAAAGAAGCGGAAGGATGGTTGCCGGAGCCTGGTGGTATCATGTATAGCGCAAGCATGGGGCTTTTTTATAAGACGTTCTACGAGCATCCAGATGGGGATTGGAAATATATCGTGGGATATGAACCTGCGATAATGCCGGAGGAAGACCTTCTTATATACAGGTATCTACAGACCGCTCCCGCTTCCAATGCCGGGTATGAATGCTGGATAGAAAAAATGAGCGAAAAGGACAGGATAGTCCTCCCAAATATCAAAGAACCTGAGATAGGGGGGCTGGAATGGAAATACCTGACGGTATATGGTATCTGGGTTGGGAAAAAGACGCCGGGAAAACGATATGAGAAAGAGAGTGGCCAGGAACGATAGCCATGGAGGGGAGAGATGAAAGGGATCAAGGTACTGTTCATGTGCGTTGTGTTAATTGTTAACGGGTCTTTCCCGGTCCTGTGCCAGGATAACGTCGATAAGGACCATGATAAATATATTTACGAAAAGGTAGGGGCGAACGACATTATAGGGGATCCCGGAACGGCGGACGAACAGGAGCGGGAGATCGAGAAGGACCCCATGGAATATGATGAGGAAAAAATAGGGAAAAGCGGCATTATAGTACCTTTTACGGGGAAAAATGACAAGTTCCCCGAAGAGCCCCCTTCTCCGGATAAAGATGTTTTTACTGAAAGTCCCGGCAAAGATGGTGTTATAAGGTAACCCAGGACGCCAGTCAGACAATAAATACGCCTACAGTTGACTTCTTTCCGACGGTCAGGTACACTTTGTTCGAAACTTATTAAACATACAGTACGTTTAAATCATTCAGATATTATAAATTGGAGGTATCCATGGACGATCTGGTGGCAGTAAGAGAGCTGGCGGCTCTCTTGAAGGTTTCCCCTTCCACCGTAACTTATTATACACAGTTAGGACTGTTCGATGTTACGGCAATAGATGGCAAGAGGAAACTTTACAAGAAAGAGCATACGGTCGGCGTCTACAAGAGAATACAACAGGCCAGGAAAGAAGGATATCCTCTGTCTCTGATCAAGAGCACTATAATAGTGAAAAGCAAATAAACGGAACGAGAAGAGGATCAATGACGGAGAACATCCTACAAAAAATAAGCAAGATCGACATGCAAGGTCTTCTGGGAAAGATCCCGAAAACGCTTTCCTTGCCCGGGGGGGGAGGGAAGAAGAGCGGGTTGTCATATGGTGTGGACGTAGGCGCATCATCCATAAAGGTCGCGGGAGTAATGTGCAAGAAGAACAAGTTCGAGGTGAAAGAGCTGGATTACTACAAAGTGGCTACTGTGTCGACCGAACAGGAGCGATACAAGCTGGTATCCGAGATGCTTGGTAAAATAAAGCAGGAAAAGAAGCTCAAGTCAGGAGTGCATATAGCGATATCGTCTGACAACGCAAAGATGTTCCTCCATGAAATACCGCAAATGGGTGAAGATGAAACAAAAAAGGCCGTGGGGTGGAAAGCGACCCAAACGATGGCCAATAAGAACCAGAACGAACTGACGTTCGATTATGTCCCGGTCCCCCCTATAGGGGTCAAAAAAGAGAATATGCAGACGGTTTTCGTAGTGGCTTCGGAGAAAACCCGTATAATCAAGGAATTGGCCATGTTCGCCGCCGCCGGCATAGAGGTCCTGTCTGTAGACGTTGATATCCTTGCCGAACTCGAAGCGCTGGTCTGCGCGGGATATTTTGATGACGATAGCCGTGTTACCCTCCTTATAAACGTAGGACGCCAGGAATCAACGCTATGTGTCGTGCAGGGGAAAGCGCCATATTTCACGCGGAACATGAAGGTCGGCGGGGAGGCTTTTTCCTCGGGAAACGGAACAGCGGTGCCGGATGACGGCGGGCTATCCAGAGATGATATAGACACGATAAGGAGCATAGTTGTCAGCATTGAGAGGGACTTCAAGTTCTTTTCTTACCAGGTGGCACATTCGACTATTACGAAATTCGATAGTGTACTGCTAACGGGTGGCGGGTGCCTGATAGAAACGCTTTCCCGCGGTCTTGGGGATATGCTTGGAGTTAACGCTGTCACGACAAAAGACACGGGCAGGATGGAGATATCCGGAGATATGGGGAAAAAGCCTAACTGGTCGGCAATAAAGGATATAATGCCTGTTTTTTATACCGCCATAGGACTTGCGCAAAGGGGAATGCCATAACATGAAAAGAATAAACCTTATTCCCGAAGAATCCAGAAAAGTGGATGTAGTACAGATCCTGGTCCGGGAGGTTCTTTCAAGCAAGATCTTTTATGTGGCGGTAGCCATGGTGACGGTTTTTGTGCTCATAGCGATATGGCAGGACGGTGAGATAAGGAAATACAACAAAAAAATGCTTTTGCTCCAGGAGGAATACGGGCTCCGGCAACAGGAGATCGCCAAACAACAGGAAAAGAGCGAGTTCCTGGATAAAAAAATAGAACAACTGGATAAGCTGAAAAAACTTGTTTCTGACAGGAAGCAAATACTCGAATGGTACCTGTATTCGGACATAAGATGGTCCGGCATACTGGCGGAGATATCAAGGGTGGTGCCCGAGGGCCTTACGTTGAACAACCTGTCGCTTAAGCCGGACGGGTTCATCTTCAAGGGAACGGCTCAGGGCAACGAGATCATATCAAAGTTCATGCAGACGCTTGATAATTCACCTTACTTTGAAGGTACGCGCTTTATTTATACAGAGAAAGAATCGACAGGAGAAGAGCTTGTAGCGTTCCAAGTGGAAACTGTCTATTCGCGAAGAGAGAACCGGGTGCCGCCCGAAGAAAAGAAGGAAGATGGCCAATAACCTGAACATAGACGTCAAGCAGATCATGGACCTTTATAAGAAAGCCAAGGCCCTGCCTAAACAACAGAAAATGCTGCTTACGGCGCTTGGTGTTGTTTGCATATCACTTCTATATATGAACGCGGTATATAAACCGAAAACCGCGATATTAAAATATTACAAAGGCGAAGTCGGGAAATACCTGTCGATGGACGAGACTGTCCGCGTTGATACCATGGCAACGGATGAAAAGGAAAGCAAGGTATCCAGGCTTCAAAGGGTCATTGACGATCTCGACAAAAAAATAGGGGAGATGGAAAAGGGCCTGCCGACACAGGGGAAAATACCGCAGGTGCTGGGGGAGTTCGTAAGCCTCGCGGAAACAAATAAGATAGACATCACATCGATAAAACCCGAATATCCGGACGAGCCCATCAATGTATACAAAAGTATGATCGTAATGCTCAAAATGACGGCGGAATACGGGAATATCCTTAACTTCGTAAGTGATCTTGAAGGATCCATAAGCTTTGTAGGGATAGACAATATACTCATCAGAGAAAAAACGGGAGAGGAAAAGAACCTCATTGAAAGCGAAATAAAGATAACGGCCCTTCTCAAGAACACGCCGGAAGCCATGGGTAGGGAAGAATCCCTGGATGATATCGAGGTCTTATCGACGCCGGAAACTATGAAAGATCCTTTCGCAAAAGAGTTCAAGAAGTCAGAAACGAAAGAGAAGCCTGTAAAAGAGGATCTTACGGTGTCAGGTATAACTTTGGCTGGCTCGCGGTCCACGGCCATAATAAATGGGAAGATATATAAGTTAGATGATAAGATAGGCGAAAGGACAGTAAGCAGGATAGAGAGAAATTATATTGTCCTTAAAGATGGAGAAACGGATTATGTACTGACCTTATATGATCCGGCAACAACAATAAAAGGAGACCAAAATGACAAATAAGGTCTATCGCGGCAAAATGGTGGCGGTGGGGATATCGCTGTTGCTTGTTCTAGCGGAACCATTGTCCCTGTCGGCGCAAGATGTGCTCCCGGCGGATGTGATGATCCCGGCCAATATAGAGATGGGGAACAAGGCGCTGACGGAAAAACAGGCATTGAAAGATATCGTTGTAAGCATAGAATATGATGACGTGGATATCGGATCGATCATAAAAGCGCTGTCCTATACGTACAATATCAATTTTATCGAGACGACAAAACTTTCCGGTAAAGTATCGGTGTCGTTGCAGAATGTTTCCCTTGAGGAGGCCCTTAAGGCCATACTCGGGACACAGGGGTATACATATTCCAAGGAAGGTGATATTTATTATATCGTGGAAGGCGGCGGCATAAAAGACCTTGGCTTGCAGACCGAACTTCTCCTGCTCCACTATTTAAGGGCCAGTACCGCTTTGAACTTCATTGAGGCCCTGTCCTCCACAAAGGGGACTATGTCGATCTCGGAATCCACGAACGGAATACTTATTACGGATTTCCCGGACATAATTGAAAGGGCCAAGGACCTTATCGATAAAGTGGACATCCCGCCGGTACAGGTGATCATCGAGGCAAAACTACTGGACATAAACAAATCGGACCTTGAAAGCATAGGGACCGCGTTCACTTTCGATTATTCGCCTATAGGTATCGGCAAGGGTATATTCAACCGAAAGGTCTCCACGGAAGAAACGTTCGCGGGCGAATTCGATAATACCGCGACCAGCGACCTGCCGACAGGTCAGTTCAAGATAACCGATCTCAGCATAAAAGGGTTCGAGGGGACCCTCCAGGTGAACGCTCTTCTTGAGAACAAGGACACGGATGTACTGGCGTCGCCGTCCATAGCCACACTGAACGGCCTGGAGGCGAAAATACTTATAGGGGAAAGATACCCGTATAAAGAAACGACCCAGACAACTACCGGCACGACAGAGACCACGAATTTCGTGGACATAGGGACTGTCCTCGCGGTAACGCCTTATGTGTCCCCCGGTGGATATATAACCATGGAAGTGCATCCGGAAGTCTCGACCTTCCTTTCAGCGTTGGATGACGGGAGCCCCAGGATCACAACAAGGGAGGCCACGGCGACCATACGCGTAAAGGACGGCCAGACAATAATGCTGGCTGGGCTTATGAACAGGAACGACACCAAGACGGTCGACAAGATACCTATACTGGGGGATATCCCGCTCCTCGGGAAACTGTTCTCGTCGAAAAGTACCTCTTTCGACCAGAGGGAGCTTGTTATCTTCCTGACCCCGCATATAATACCGTTCGAGCCTGCCGGGCGTGAAGCTAATTACATGGGGAGAAAAGAGACGTTCATAAATCTCGAGGGACCGGGAGAAAGAGCGCTTATATCCGCGACACAGAAAGAAGCGGATGATCTGGCTGACGGTAAAGGCATGATGGCCAGGGACATGGGGAAAACCACCAGGCTGGGCAGCGCGGCGGACAGGTACGCGCAGATAGCCCAGGATTTCCCGGATTCACAGGAGGCGCCGTACGCGTTGAAGAGGGCGGCGGAAATATACTGTTTCGAGCTTAAGGATTATAATTCCGGCCTTGATATGGCGGTCAAACTTTTCGAGAAGTATCCCACCAGTCCATATGTGGCCGATGCAATAGCTGTTATTGATGAATGCGATAAGGCAATAAAAGAGATGGAACTTGAACAGGATGTTTTTGCCGAATAGCAGGAACGCGGAATAAAGACCCAGGCGAAAGGTATTTGTGCAGTTCATATACAGGGCCATGGATAGCGCCGGTCAGGAAAAGACCGGAGTGATAGAGGCTGACGGGCAGGAACAGGCCGCCAGCGATATAGCCGCGCGCGGGTTTTTTCTGATCGAGATAAAAGAAAAAAAATCGTCCGGGACCGGCAAACAAAGGTCCGGGGATATATTACAATCGCTTTTGAAAACCCCTCCCAGTAAGGTCGAAGTGCTTTTTTTCACGCGCCAGTTCTGTGCCATGATGTCGGCGGGCGTGCCAATACTCAAATCGCTTAATACGGTGACGGGTATGGTGAAGAACGAAAAACTCCAGGAAATATTAACGGATGTAGGCGACCAGATAAAGAACGGGTCGGATTTTTCCGAGGCCCTGAGCAAGTACCCGAAAACATTCAATAAAATGTACACCAGCATAGTAAAGGTAGGGGAAGCATCCGGTAAGCTGGACAAGGTCATGTATGACATTATAGACATTGAACAAAAGATGATGGATATAATGAATAAAGTAAAATCCGCAATGACGTATCCGGTTGTTATTTTGTGCCTAGCCGTAGGCGTTGTGGGCTTCGTGGTCACTTCTATCCTTCCAAAATTCGTTAAGATATTCGCCGGTATGGGCGCAAAACTCCCGAAATCCACGGTAGCGCTGGTAGCGATCGGGGATTTCTTGAGGGGGAACTTTACATTGGTCAGCGTGGGGTTGGCAGCGGCAGTAATAGGGTTCATAAAATTCAAAAAGACCGAGACAGGGAAACATATACTTGATAAGATCATGCTGAAAATACCCGTAGCGGGGGAAATGGTGCTCAAGATACACGTTTCCAGGTTCGCGCGTACGTTATCGGGACTTATTGGATCTGGTATCCCGCTTAACAGGGGGCTCGAAATAACGGTAGAAGCCGAACAGAATTATGTTATAAAGAGTGCTTTAGAACAGGTAAGGGTTGCCATAGTCGGGGGGACAAGCCTGGCCCAGGCCCTTCAGGACGCCGGTATCTTCCCGGATGTTGTCATACAAATGGTGGCCGCCGGGGAAATTAGCGGTAATCTGGACAAAATGACCCTGGACGTCGGGGATTACCTGGACTCGGAAGTGGACCAGGCCATTAAGATGATAACCACTCTTATAGAACCTTTGCTTCTCGTGTCTATGGGGGTGGTCATAGCCTTTTTGGCATTATCCATTTTATTACCGGTTCTTGGTGTGGTAAAGGCTTTTAAGCATTAAGAGAAGGAAAAAAACCAATCATACTATTTATTGGCACAACAGTAAGGGGTTTTTGTTTGCATTTTACGTAATAGTAATATATATTTTAAATATAGTATGGTAACAAAGAGTGTCAAAAGAAAAAAAAAGGCACCATACGGGGGAAAAGGCTCTATACTTATTATGGTCATAATAATGTTCGCTTTTTTGACCAGTATGGGTGTAGGCTTATTCGCTTTAGTGAATTTGCGGTTCAGTGAGGTGCAACTCGAGATAGACAGGACGAAAGCGTTCTATCTGGCTGAGGCGGCTATATCTCTGTCGATAAATAGCCTGAAACATAGCGGAACAGGGTCAGTAGGGCCAGTGACTTTAGCGGACGGTAGTGAATACAGGGCAAGCGTGTCCGGCGGGATAGTAACGGGTATAGGTAAAGTTGCCGGCATCACTAAAGAGCTGGAAGTTACTTTTAGTAGTTGACGCAGAGTAGATATTTAAGGATAGACGCAGCATTTCAGATAATGGATATCCGGAATGCCATAAAAACAGGAGGTGCTAATGAGGACCAGGATGTTGTTAAAGAATAAGGGTTTTACCCTTATAGAGTTGATCATAGTCATAGCCATACTAGCCATTCTAGCGGCGGCTATAGTGCCTAACTTTATGGGTTTTGATAAGGACGCGAGGATATCTACCACAAAATCCAACCTTGAGACCATACGTTCAAGGGTGAATATGTACAGGCACAAGAACGGGGTATACCCCAACACTCTGACAAGGTTGACAGATGATACCTATGACGATGCGGGAGCGAAAGTGCCATATTTGAGGAATATCCCGCCGGAAATGGTACACAACCTTAAAGAAAAAGAGGGGAATAACAAAGTGTTCTCTGCCGCTGGAGATTCGAATAAGGGTGGATGGTTCTATGATACGGCCGCGGGCTACCAGGTATCCGTTAATCATACCGCTCCATTGGGACCGGATTGGGGAGAATATTCCGCAATAAACCCGGAAAACTGGTAATTAAGCGGTTAGCGTTACTATGACATGACTCAGGGATGTGCCGTACTTGCCTGATCAATAGTGCGGCGCATCCTGTCTTTTAGAGGGAACAACCTACTCGCGACAATTATAAATATGCAGAAAAGGGCATTACTTGGGGACTTGCTTGTCAGCAAAGGCTTGGTTAAGGCCGAGGATATACAAGCGGCGCTTGAGGAGCAGAAAAGATCACATCGCCCTCTGGGGCATATTCTTGTCGAAAGGAACCTCATAACGGAATCCGACCTCCTTCTGGTGCTCGCCCAGCAGCTGGAATATCCATATGTCAACATAGCCGAAGAGGAAATAGAGCCGGACGCGATGAATGCCGTAACGTTCGAGATGTGCGAAAGCCTCAACATCATACCTCTAGGACTTGATGGGAAGAACATCAAGGTGGCCATGGCCGACCCCATGGATCTCAATGTCATAGATATGTTACAGGAAGCTACCGGCATGACGGTCCTTCCCCATTTCGCGGCATCCAAGGATATACGCCAGAAACTGGAGAAGATCAGGTCCGGGGCAAGCGTAGAACAGGCCGCCGGGGACGAGATGAACGAACTTGCCCTTGGAGGGTCCACCATAAAAATAGTGGACGATATCATCGAAAAAGCCATTGAGTTAAGGGCCAGCGACATACATCTTGACGCGGAAGAAGAACAGATGAAATGCCGCATGAGGATAGACGGGGTGCTTATCGTTACGGGTACCTTTCCCAAGGAGATGAAGGCGCCGCTTGTCTCCAGGATAAAGATCATGTCAGGTGTTAATATCGCCGAAAGACGTCTGCCGCAGGATGGCAGGATAAACGTGAAGGTCCGGGATAAGGACATAGACCTACGAGTTTCCACTTTCCCGACCGTGTTCGGGGAATGTATAGTAATGAGGGTACTCGACAAATCAAAAGGGATATATAAGCTTGATGAGATAGGCATGGATAAACAGGATATCGTTGTGTTTCGCCGTATCATCAACAGGCCCTACGGCATGTTCTTTGTGTGCGGGCCTACCGGATCGGGAAAGAGCACTACCTTATACGCGGCTCTTAACGAAATGGACAAAATAGAGAACAATGTCATTACCATGGAAGACCCGGTGGAATACCAGATGCCGCAGGTAAAACAGGCTCAGGTAAACGTGAAAGCCGGATTCACGTTCGCTACGGGGCTCAGGGCAATACTCAGGCAGGACCCGGATATAATAATGATAGGAGAGGTCAGGGACGTGGAGACCGCCGAGATCGCGATACAATCCGCTCTTACCGGCCATCTCGTGTTCTCCACCATACATACGAATGACGCGGTAAGCTCGGTCGCGCGACTTCTGGATATGGGGGTGGAGCCATTCCTTATCGCGTCTTCACTCATAGGAGTTCTGGCGCAAAGGCTTGTAAGGCGTCTTTGTCCGGAATGCAAGAAACCCGTGAAGAACATCCCGGAAGAAGTGGCAAAAAAATTCGGCATAACGCCGGAAGAAGAGAAGAACGTCTTCCAGCCCACAGGGTGCCCAAAATGCAATATGACCGGATACTACGGACGATGCGGAGTGTTCGAGCTTTTAGAGATCAACGACAATATCAGGGAAAAGATCGTAAAGAACGCTTCGCAGCAGGAAATAAAAGAAACAGCCCTGGCTAGCGGCATGAGAGCTCTTATGGATTGCGCCAAGACCAAGGTTATCGCGGGGATAACCAGTATAGAAGAGGCCCTTCTTTTAGAGACCAAATAACAGGTCAATTATCTGTCAGGTTTCACCATCTCCTTGTTTATGACCCTCCATCTTTGCGGCAAGATATCTCCCCCGAAAGATCCGAACTGGAGTTCTCCTCCCTGGGTGGACATATAGTCCACAGTTGCCTCAGCATACACTTTTTCGGAGGTAGTGCCCGAGCTTCTGGAAACCTTTATTTCGCATACGCCGTTCTTTACCTGGGTATCGCCGTCAGAGTAGGCCAGGCAATCTATCCTGTAAATATTAGCGTCCGGAGTAAGGCTCCCGTCCGCTCCGAGAACGAATTTGGAAAGAGTAAAGTTCGTGGAAACATCTTCCGTTATTATCCTGCCACCGACCTTGTCCTCCATGATCTTGATCTTTGTGTTAAGAGGCCCGCGCGGGTTCACCGTAGCGGCGTTCTCGACCACTATCTTCGCGGCAAGCAGGTTTATGGGGGCGGACACTGTGACGGAAGCCGGGTAGTTGATGTCATATACGGAGAAATCGCTCTGCGACAATTCGGGATTGATGTTCTTGACGTCTTTGTACAGGATACCCCACGAGGCTTCGGGGACATCGACGCTCAAGAGCTCATCCTTGTCGGTGTATAACGCTCCGTCCCTGAACACGAAGTCCTTTCCCGTTCCGTCGAAGATTATCGTTCCGCGGTAGTTCTCTATGTCCGCGTTATTCGCGTCCCTGGCGGTAACGCGAACCGTAAAGGGTTCTCCTGTATAGAAGAACGCCCGGTTCGCCGGTATGCCCGGGATACGGATATTGAAACTGGCAGGAACGAAGTTCACCTCTTCTGACACACCTTTCTGGTTCTGTAGATAATAATCAGCGCACTCTATTTTCAGCGTTCCCCACCTGTTGTACTTACAATTAGGGGCTGTGGCGGTGCCGCTGGTCCACGTAAAGGAGGTGGGTGCGGTAATTGTTCCGCCCTGGTAGTTCGACGGGTCCACGTAGGAATTAACCCGGATATAGACCGGCCCGAGGAAGTTAGGGCAGATGTCACTATGGTAATTGAGCGCTTCGAGGTTAACGTCGAACGTATCGTTCACCTCGACATTCTCTGGAGCATCCACCGTGAAAGTATATGGAACAAAACGGAATTCTCCCGAAGATGATTCGGTTTCCCCGTTCATCGGGTCCGATACCACGAAAGAAACGGTACCGCAATCCGGATACTCCAGGCCGGTCAAGGTTATTTCCGGGCCGTTCATGGCAAACGACGATATTGAAAGTTCCGCCGAACCCGTCGCGGGATTGAGCTTTCTTGCCGCGATGGATAGTGTCCCCGTGAAAGATTCGCCGTCGCGTGTGCCGATCACAAGATCGAAAGGTTTGCCGGCCACGCGTGTATATTGGCCGTCGGCAGGACGGATCTTATAAGTGTTGAAGGGCGATAATATCCCGATAGTAAGGTAAGCGTCCTTATACGCGGAGTCCGCATGGCCCCTCAGTACGACACTTAACGGAGGCGGGGCCGTTCCGTTGTACTTGAAGTAGAACTCGGGTGTTCGTGTCGTCCAACGCCTAATGGTAATGCTGGATATTTCATTGGTCCCATTGGGATCGGAATAAAAATGGCATCCATTTTCCCTGGAAGCCGAGAGGTCTATCACAAGGTCCTGGTTCCCCTCCGGGGTTTTAGCGTTGCCGAAACAGTCCCGGAGCTCTATCTTATAAGGACCCTCGAGCCTGTTGTAGTCCAGCGTTTTTGGACAGTCAGATGTGAAAACAAGTCCCTGTAACCAGCTGATGTATACGGTGCCGTCACGCCCGTTATACTGCGCGTCGTAGGCCCGGCCGCCCGAAGCAATGACTTTATCAATAGAGGTGAAGTCTTCGCCATCATCAGCATGAAGGGCGATCCTTCCGCCGCCGGAACCGGCGTCGTAATATGTCGCGTCGCCATAAGCCCTTGAACCGGAAGCCGTTACTGATCCTGACCCCTGCATTTTAAGGCCTCCGTACAGGAAGACGCTGCCACCGGTAGAACCGGAAGGAGACGGATAACCGTTGGATTCAACGGTGCCGTTAATGGTCATCGTACCTTCCCTAAAGGTTGTCAGGTCAATGGCATAAAGAAGCACGATACCGCCGGAAGCGGCGTATCTTGACCCCGTGCCGGACTGGAGCGGGTAGTATGCGTCGCCGTAAGTCCCGTATTTATAGGTGGATACCTCGCCGGCGGATATCTTGCCTGACAGGCCTCCATAAGAGGGACCCTTATAGCCGGTGCTTTGAACGAGCGGGCAGATGCCCGGTCCGCGTTGCGCGTCGTTCCCAAGACCGGTGGCGGAAACGATCCCACCGCTTTCCACTACGATATTTCCACCGAGGATGAAGGTGTACGGCCACGGAGCGGAATACCACGCATTGCTCTTGGCTTTAAGTTCGGGGAGACAATCTACTTCCAGTCGGCCCCTGTTCTTGATGGTCAAATTGCCGAAGTTATATAGGAACAAGTCGTTTGAACAATCATGGCCCAGTCTCAGCGTGCGCTTGATCTCAAAATTCCTCTTCATGTTCGTGGGGAACGCGATAGTCCCGGCATGCCCGCGGGAAACATATGTAGTGGGATAACTCCCGGAAGGCGAATCGTATACCGTACCGCCGTTGACGCTCATCGGTCCTGTGAAAGTCAGGTCCGTATTCCCGGAAGGGTTCACGAAACTTATTCTGCCTCCGGAACCTCCGCCGACAGCCGTACCGGCAGAAGAGGACTTATAGTATCCACGTCCGCCGGCCGCGGAGATCACGCCCTCACCGGAAACGGTGTCAGCGATGAACCAAACGCTTCCTCCGGAACCTCCGTAATTTACTGTGGAGTCCGCGGAGACCTTTCCGTCGACTATAACATTATTCGCGGAAAGTTTTATGGCTCCGCCACCCTTGGAGCTCAGGCGGCCCACACCCCATTCTTCCGGGGAATAAGCGTTACCGTAGGTTACGGGGAAATAGTTCGGATGCGAGGCGTTATAGGCGGTGTATCCGCTGGTAGAGTTGCCTTCCACTACGGTGAAACATCCGCCGAGACTGCCATAGGACCCGCCATAATACATGTTCCTGTTCGAGGTTGTGGAGCCGTACGGGTCGTGTCCGTGTTTCAGGTCCGGGGTCGTATTCTTGTCGTATCCAAGGTCATCGGCTTTTATCCATCCCGTATCATGCACGTTGATGTCGCCGTTAACGGCAAGGTTGATGCGGCAAGAACCGCCAAAAGTGCCGTCGTCGCTACCATGGCCATTGCCATGGCCGTTGTTCGGGGTTGTCAGCGTGCCCTGTTCATATGTGAGGGTGCCGTATACGTCGAGGTCCAGGATAGTGATCGGGTCAACATCCAGCGGGACCATGGTCGAGGGGTCTTCCTCCGAGGGTCCTTCCGGGCGTATGGTCACGATATGGCCTTTATTTATAGTGACGTTATGTGAGGACAGGGGGACCATTTTGAGGTCCCATGTCTCAGGATCATCCCAGTATCCGCTTTTCCTGCTCGCGATATTGGAACTTTCGGTGAACGTTATCACATCGGTAGAACCTGTTATGGGATCGTCGACCAGCCCCATCAACTGGTCGTCATTGTCCGTTGCCGTTATTCTTATACTTTGCGGGTCTACCGGGGCATCATAAGCCAGGTATATGGTCCCGACCCCTCTTTTAAAGTACGCGGAGGATACGGTGGTTTTACTAAGCGTCCCGGCTTCCTCGCCCGGGCCCGGGTTTACGAGATCAAATGTGAGTTCGATAGGGGTCAGGGGCGAGTAGAACGGGAACGTCTCGACAACCCCCTCAGGCGTTGTCCTCTTGGCGGTTATTGTCAACTTGAAGTCCTTTCTGGTCGCCTGATTGGCCGCGGCACTGACCTCAAAGAACTCGGTTTGAGGCAGGAACGTAATGGTCTTGGACACCCCGGAGATGTAGTCATGGCGCACGTCCTGGACAACGAACCGCACTTTACCCTTACCTCCATAAATAAGACCGGGTTCCGGGAGTATGGTTATAGTACAGACACCGTTCACGAATGGATATTTGACGGGGTCTACCAAAGTCATGTTAAGCTCGTAATCGTCCAACGGGATCTCCGGTTCCACATAGATGAGAGGTTTAAATTCCACATAACCACTATAGGCTGTACACGTTGGTAATATGTCGGGATCAGCGCCTTCCCCCTCCACCGCGCGAATAGTAAGCTCTAACGGCTTGTTGCGGACAAGAGTATAATCATCGGGATAAGCGGCGTCGGTAGCCAATGTTGGCGTGATGGAGAATTGGCGTGTAGCCTGGCGTATCTCGAAGTAGGTATTGATCCGTCCTGAGATCGAGTTAGTATGGCCCGAAGCCGTGACGCGAAAACGTATCAAGGTATGGAATCCCGTATAAAGCGCCTTTATCGTGCATTTGCCGGCAGCGTCAAAGGTATATCCTCCGGTGGGGATGTCAACGAGGCTTACTGTCCCGGTCGTTCCCTCACTGCCGTAGGCGATCTCCGGGAATATGCCCGTTATGGTCTGGCCGGCATAGTCGTCAGAATTATCCCCATTCCATTTTTTTGCCTGTATGTTGATCGTGAACGACTCATTCTGGTATTTGGGATCGACGTCGGGCTGGGTCAGAAGTGAAACAGCCAGCCAGGTAGTTTCCTGTTTGAACGTGAGGATGACCTCACCCTTTATATCCGGGTTCTCATGGTCCTTGGCTATTACCTTGATGCTTCTTATCCCCGTATATTTGGGCGCCTGTCCTTCCGTGAGACTGCTCGGCAGATAACATTGCCCGCCGGAGAACCCGACCGCGGCGGTCGATGTCGGGGTGAAAGTGCCTCCTTCAGGAGAATCTATCACTTCAAAGGAAATGTCGGCGGTCCCTGTATAATGTATATCATGGTTGTTGAAGACATCCAGTGCCGTTATATACATGGTGAAAGGTTTATTCTGTATAAGGTTATTCTCGTCCGGGACCGAGAAGGAGAAGTGGGACACGGGTTGCTTGAAATGTATGGGCTGGGGTGTTGTGCCTGTTATGGTAAGGCCGGTAAGGGCCTCCTCATCAGGGTCATCTATACGGATGTTCAGGTATCCATGGCCGGTATATGTCGCCGGGAGAACGCATTCCCCATGCTCAAGAACAAGGGCGACCGGATCATATTGGAGCTCACCATTTGCCGGGTCCGGGTCGTCCGGGAGCACGGTAAGAGTTACGGCTTCGGCGTAAGTGGTTGAGTAGGTGCCGTCCCGTTTGACGCCATATACGCGTAACCTGAATTCCTGGTATTTCATCTGGTCGTAGTTATCGTCGAAAGGTATGACGTAGAAATGGTCCACCTCGTTCAGGACGACGATAGACTCGCTTTCCGAGCTTATGTCGTCAGGCTCTTCCGTATCCTCTACATAAAGCGTAAGAGGGCCTTTCCCTGAGAATGTCACGTTGTATATCGCCACTCCCTTGTCGCCATCCTGGAAGCCTTCGGCGACCTCATAGGTAAGTGAGCCATAGGGATTATCAACGCTTTCCGATATCGCTATCGGCCCGTTATAGATGGTGGAAGTGGTGGATCCGTCCTCTTTTAGGCCTGTTATCTTGAGCTGGAAGGGTTCGTTCTGTATGAAAGTCTCGCTTAGCAATTCAAGGGAGATATGGCGTGCCTCTTTCTTGATGTCTATAAGGTCGGAAACGCCGATGATCTCTGAAACGACACCTATATTTTCAGTGTCTGCTGTCGCGGTAATGTGGATATCGTCTTTGCCGTCATAAGTCACGTAAGTAGTAACAACGCCGGAAGGACCCATGATCACCTCGGAAGGAGAGATGCTGCCCGCGCCGTCGACGGTCAACTCTATCGGCCCCCTGTACACGTTGTCCGGGACGAACCCGTTCTCGTCGAGCACGCTTATCCTGATCTGGAACGGTTTGTTCTGTATGTGTTCCTCGTCTGGATCAACAAGCTCGACGGCAAAACTCTGGGTCTCCTGTTCCACCGTGATCTGGTTGCTGAACGTGCCTACGATATTGGTTATGACCTCCGTGCCGTCGGCCGTATCGCTCGCCCTGAAGGTGATATTCGACCCGGTCCCGGTATAGATGACGTTAAAGGTTCCCTCGCCGCCAGAGAGCTGGAACAGGCCGCCATCTTCTCGGACGAGAGAACCATTTCCGCCGAATTGCTCGATCGTAACAATGCGTGAATACCCTGTGGACACGGAGTTGTCCGATTTCAGGGCTGAAAGCTTTATCTGGAACGCCTCGTTCTGTACCTGCGGGCTATTGATATCATCGAAAGAGAATGTGCGGGTCTCCTGTTCCACCGTGATATCCTCGGTCTGGCTGGAAAGCCCGGCGACATCATCGGTAACGGTAAGGCCTATATCACCTTTGCCAGAGAAGGCCAGGTTTATCTCGGGGGTCTCACCGTTGGTGAAAGTGACCGCGGATTGGGCCACGGAAAAAGTTCCCGCGACCGAACCGCTCTTGATAAAGTTTATCGTGCGCGATACGGACGGGTCTTTTATCTTGGAGCCAGTATAGTCAAGCGCGCGTACCTTGAAAGAAAAATCATCGTTCTGTATGAACGGCGGGTTCAGGTAGATTATGAGGAAACTTTGCGTTTCTTCGTCAAAGGTAACGCTGACACTCTTGGATACGGCGAAATTAACGCAGGATACATTCAATACGGCGGCACCTTTGCCGTCGAAAGTGACGCCCTCAAGGGTGTATGTCCCACCGGAGAAGCTTGATCCAGGGATAGACGTTGTGGAAAGGGTGCCCGGAGCGCCTGAAACGGAAATAGATACGGCGTCATTGAAGTGGGTGGCGGTGGCTTCGCCTCTTTTGGCCGTAACGGTTATATCGAAAGGTTTGTTCTGTATGTATTCCGAATCCTCCGTGGAAAGGGTTACTACCAGCGATGTCGCCTGCGTTGTGAAGTAAAGTCCCGTAAGAGAGCCATTGGTAGAAGGATTGCCGTGGTCCGAGGCGTTTATCGAGATGTTGCCCGTGCCGGTGTAGTACATTGATACCGTGGCCACGCCGGAAGAGTTGAAAGTAACTACCTGCTGCGGGTTCGATAGAGTTCCGTTAGCCGAAGCCGGGTCGGCCAGGGTGAAATCGATTGTCTTGGTCACGCCGTCGGTCTGTATGGGGTGGCCATCCTCATCAAGGGCCGTGATGGTGATGTTGAAACTTATCCCTTGTGTCTGCGATGAGCTGGCGACGGATAATCCGAAGCCGTTGGTCTCCTCCAGGAAAGTAACCTCTTCGGATATGCTTTCGACCGTCGGGTCATCGTCGTCGGCGGCGGAGATGGAAATGGTCCCCGAAGCCGAATAAACGTTACTTATGGTGGCTAACCCACCGGAGAACGTGACGGAGGAAGACGTGGTGCTTAAGCTTCCCGAACCGTTCTCGGAGAAAGTAATGGTATGGGTTCCGCCGTAAGAGGATAAAAGTGCCCCGTCATAGTCAAGGGCCCGGACGACAAAAGAAAAATCACCGTTCTGCCGGAGAGAGGTAAAGGGCGCCACCGGGACGACATTCGTTACCTCGAGTTTCCGCAGCTGCTGGGCGAAGGTCTCGCTGTCTGTGCCTTCCACCCCGGGGAAATTGTGGGCCTCGGCCTTTATGGTAGCGGCGCCGCTGGCGTCATATACGGCCGTTGTTACGCTTGCCGATCCCGAGCCGAACTCCGAGCCGCTTATCGTAAGCGGGTCGATCGAACCGCTTCCCGAAACGACCGATAGGTCCACGTCGTCATCGAAATATATAGCGTCCGCACCGCCGCGTTTTGCCGTGACGGTTATCGTGAACGATCTATTCTCGACGAATTCCGAATCGTCTGTAGAAAGCTCGACCGTAAGAGAGGACGCTTGTGTATCGAAAGAGATATCATCGACCTGGCCTGAGATGGACGCGGTCGCGTGGTCTTTGACGAGGATATCGATAGTGCCCGTACCGGTATAGTAAATGGGTATGGTGGCCACCCCTGAGGAATTGAACGTGACCGCCTGCTGAGATACTGAAAGTGTCCCGTTGGCTGAAGCCGGGTCGACGATCGAGAGGTCGAGGGTCTTGGCCACGTTATCGGCCTCTATCGGGTCGCCTAATACATTGAGGGCGGTTACCGTAAGATTGAAGCTAATGCCCTGTACCTGAGAGGCCGCTGCCGCTACCTCCAGGGAATACGTTTCCTGTAGGAATGTGGCGCTGGCGGCCGTACATGTGATGGACGCGTCGCCGGATACGGCGGCGGAGATAGAAATGGTCCCCGAAGCCGAATAAACATTATTTACGGTAGCGGTTCCGCCGGAGAACGTGACGGAGGAAGAAGCGGTGCTCAGGCTTCCCGAGCCGTTCTCGGAGAAAGTAAGCGTGTGCGTCCCGCCGTAAGAGGACAATAGCCCGCCGTCATAGTTAAGGGCGCGTACGACAAAAGAGAAATCCCCGTTCTGCCTGAGGTCCGTAAAAGGCGATGTCGGTGTGACGCTGACAACGGAGAGCTTGCGTAGTTCCGACAGGAAGGTCTGCGATACGGCGGTGCTTGTTATGGAAGTGTCCGTGTTGTCCTGCACGGTCAGTGACGCCACGCCGACGCCGTTGAACTGCATCGTGATAATGCCGGTCTCGCCGTTCGTGAACGTGACAGGCAATGTCGAGAGGGAGAATGAGCCAGAGGCGGCCCCTCCCTTGACGAACTTAAGGGTGCGGGATACAGGGGTATCCTGTATCTTCGCGCCGGCGTAATCCAGGGCGCGGACCTTGAATGTAAAGTCCCTGTTCTGGATGTACGGCCCGGTCATGTCTATTATCTCGAAGCTCTGCGACTCCTCGTCGAATGTCGCGGAGTCGGAGTCGGAGAGAGCGAACGTATCGCTGGTAGCGGTGATGGTAATAGCGCCTATGTTGTCGAAAGTAACGTCATGCAGAGTGCAAGTGCCGCCCGAGAAACTCTCGCCGGGGATCGAGGTCTCTGAAAGGTTGCCCGAAGCGCCGGATTTGGATATGGAAACGTCATCGTTGAAATATGTCGCCGCTGAAGCGCCGCGTTTAGCGGTAACGGTTATGTCGAACGGCTTGTTCTGTATGTATTCCGAATCTTCCGTGGACAGGGAGATCTCGATAGAAGTCGCTTGTGTATCGAAAGAGATATCATCGACCTGGCCTGAGATGGACGCGGTCGCGTGGTCTTTGACGAGGATATCGATAGTGCCCGTACCGGTATAGTAAATGGGTATGGTGGCCACCCCTGAGGAATTGAACGTGACCGCCTGCTGAGATACTGAAAGTGTCCCGTTGGCTGAAGCCGGGTCGACGATCGAGAGGTCGAGGGTCTTGGCCACGTTATCGGCCTCTATCGGGTCGCCTAATACATTGAGGGCGGTTACCGTAAGATTGAAGCTAATGCCCTGTACCTGAGAGGCCGCTGCCGCTACCTCCAGGGAATACGTTTCCTGTAGGAATGTGGCGCTGGCGGCCGTACATGTGATGGACGCGTCGCCGGATACGGCGGCGGAGATAGAAATGGTCCCCGAAGCCGAATAAACATTATTTACGGTAGCGGTTCCGCCGGAGAACGTGACGGAGGAAGAAGCGGTGCTCAGGCTTCCCGAGCCGTTCTCGGAGAAAGTAAGCGTGTGCGTCCCGCCGTAAGAGGACAATAGCCCGCCGTCATAGTTAAGGGCGCGTACGACAAAAGAGAAATCCCCGTTCTGCCTGAGGTCCGTAAAAGGCGATGTCGGTGTGACGCTGACAACGGAGAGCTTGCGTAGTTCCGACAGGAAGGTCTGCGATACGGCGGTGCTTGTTATGGAAGTGTCCGTGTTGTCCTGCACGGTCAGTGACGCCACGCCGACGCCGTTGAACTGCATCGTGATAATGCCGGTCTCGCCGTTCGTGAACGTGACAGGCAATGTCGAGAGGGAGAATGAGCCAGAGGCGGCCCCTCCCTTGACGAACTTAAGGGTGCGGGATACAGGGGTATCCTGTATCTTCGCGCCGGCGTAATCCAGGGCGCGGACCTTGAATGTAAAGTCCCTGTTCTGGATGTACGGCCCGGTCATGTCTATTATCTCGAAGCTCTGCGTCTCCTCGTCGAATGTAACGGGGTCAGACGGGTCTGACTCTGTGCCCGTGTCGTTGTCCGTGGCCACAATGGTTATCGGTGTAATGTCACCATATGAGATCGAAGTGGTACATACGCCGGAAGTATTGAAGGTATATGTTCCGGGTACTTCGATCCGGGAACCGGATTGTTCTATTATTTCCAGGGTGATGTCGCCGTTGTAGTTCGGTAACGGGTCCGCGCCATAGGAGGGAATGGCCGTTATGGTTATTTCGAAAGCTTTGTTCTGTATCTGCTCAGAGGCCGGTACGGCTATGTTAAATCCGCCGATATTCTTTACTACGGAAATAGTGGCATTGGCAGAGAGGGAATCATCTTCCGCGGTTATTGATACGGAATTGCCGAACCCGGTGTATTTAAGTGTATATGTGTTAACCCCAGCGGTAAAGCCCGTTTGGGAAACGAGCTCTATTGAGCCTGTTCCGCCGGAAGACGAAAAGGAAATGTTTTTATCATAGGCTATGGCCGGGTCTCCCGTGTCATTGAATGCCGACACCTTGACCGTGAATTCCTCATGCTGGGTTACTTCGGCGGGGACATCGGATAAGGTCAATTCGTTTATATGCTCCAGCTCAAAGGTGAAAGGGGACGCGCATGTTGAGGGTATGCCGGGGTTGCCCGTGTCGCGGGCATATATGTTGAAAGTTCCGGTGCCGGTGTATTTGAAATTTTCTATGGAAAGGTATCCACTGCTGTCGAAGGTCGCGGTAGCCGGTACTGGTACGCCATTGGATGTGGGGTCCGTATAGAGTTCGATCGTATTGCTGCAGCTGTAAAGTGGATAACCTTCTGAGTCAAGGGCCATTATCCTTAGCCAGAACCCCTGGTTTTGGGTCTGGCTATAATCGCCATTCAGGGATTCCACCCGAAAAGAGGCGGGCTCCTCGTCGGCTCCGACTGACGCGGTGATAAAACAAAAAAGAAAAACCGCAGCTATCGGCAGGAATTTTTTTATAAACCCTGAACTTTTATTGGTTATTATGGTTGTCTTCATGACACACCGCCTTTGCTATATGTTAGAACCAAACTTTTTATTACCACTACTAAACTCTATTAATAAGTATATACTATAAAAAAGGCAAATGCCAGCGCAGGCACCTACCTTTTTGTTCTTCTACGAAAAAACAAAGAACGCAAATACTGAATATTTTTTTTCTAACAAAAAAACTGAAGTTTATGTTAACTTTGGTGAGAAATGGCAAAAAGACCAGTAATTTTGATAAACGAAAATTTTGAGGAAAAAGAAAACTCAGGGCACGCATAGTCTTAAAATCGCGGGAATAATTGAAAATAAGGGAACTTCAGGGTATAATAATATTATTATTTTTGAAAGGGCGGATAAGAACATGGACGCGGATAAGCCGGAAACATCATATACGAAAAGCAGGGATAAAAGACAATGGCCGCGCGTCAAGGGGTCGTTCGTTACCCGAATGAGGGAAAAAGGCGGAGAAAGCAGGAAGTGGGAACTTGTTACATTAAGAGACCTTGGTGCTGGCGGCATAAGCTTTTTGCTCGACAGGCCTTTTTCCCAAGGGGCCGTTATTGATATGGATATCGCTTTGCCCGGAAGGCATGGGAACAATGTGCATTGTCGGGGTGAGGTCATGCGCGTGGAAAATCCCGGGCGTGGCCCCCTCAACAGAATAGCCGCGGCTTTGACCGATATCTCATCGGAAGATAAAGAGTTCCTGGAAGCATTCGTAAGGCAGAGGGCATGATATGAAACTCAGGACACGGTCCGGATTTTCCCTTGTGGAGGTGGTCATAGCGCTTGCCGTGATCGCGATAGCGTTCGTGCCGCTTATCGAGGTATATTCGGTGCCATTCGCGTCATTGCGCGCGACCGGGGAACAGACGACGGCTAAGTATCTGGCGATGTTGCACCTGGAGATGGCCAAGAACCGGGGAGACAAGGAAGCTATATACAACTCGGGCGCGGGGGGGTATGTTTTTCCCGCGATAGGGATCCCGCCGGAGAGCCTGAATGATAACAGATGGAGGACACAATTTCTTGTAAGCCTGCCGGTTGGAGGGGTTGATGATGTGGTGATGATAGAGGCTAAAGTATATTTGATCACTCCCGATATGCTTGACTCCGACCCTCTTCCACCCGATCCGGTCGTGAGCATATTCACATACATTGAGGATTATTGAGGACCTTATGAACAATAAGATATACAGGCGTAGCGGCTTTTCCCTCACGGAGATCCTAATAGCCACGGCCGTGGTGTCTATTATAGTCGGGTCCATTTTTTATACTTTTGATTCATGTCTTAAGGCCTATACGGAAAGCCAAAAAGAACTCACAGCTTTTAAGTTCCTGGATGCCATAGGGTATACAATTATCAACGGGGACAGGAAGTCGGACGGCCTCCGGGGGGCCCTGGAGCTTAAGGAGTGCGCGCGGGAATATGTAGAATATGTGCCTTTATGGGAAGATACGTCGAACCTGCCGCCGTACCCGACGGACAACATCTTCCCCCTTAACAGACCGTTCATGTTCGGGTCCGGGGAACCCATAGTGGAGGTCGCGGAAGGCCCTGTTGGCGGGGAAAAGATATACACATATTATCCGCTTGATCCCACCGACGGCTTCGATCCAAGCACTGCGCAGTATACAAGTGGTATGGTCGAGGTCAAACCGCTTGACCAGGTACTTTCCACAAAGGCTATGAGGATACTGTACTGGCCCGACTGGCATAAGGCGGCAGGGGCCGATGCAGTAGTAAAGATCGAGTTTGACAGCGCCAACCAGAGGATACTTAAACATTACGCCGGGGAAACATGGGAGATCCGCCCGACCGTGTTCAATGAGCTGAGTGAGAAAATAACAGTGACGGGGTGCACTTTCGAATATTACGACAGGTATTATGACATAAACGATCCGGCCACGACCCCGCTGGTGTTCGATGCCACGGATAAGATCCCGGTGGCCGAGCTGCATTCTATCACCGCGGTGAAGATAACGCTTAAGACCGATATGGAAGGGCTTATTCGGGAAATACCGCTTTTCGTGAACTTACGTAACAGCAGGACCACGGGCGCGCTCAAGATAATGGACACGTCTACGTTCGAGTTGGAGCTGCCACCGTCGGCGGACCTGAAGGTGCTCAAAGTATACAATGTGACAGGTCCGAATCCTGTGCCAGGGAACATTGAGATAGAGGTAACGCCGGATAATTCATTGAACGGGGAACAGACATGGAAGATCATACTCGAACTTGACGAACAGTACATCGACGGCAGGGACCGTCCGGTGATACTAAGATACAGGGTCGAGTATCCTACGGGGACAGAGCAACTTGTAAGGGATATAAACCAGGATTGCCGGATCCCGTTCGATATGCTTGATCTCTTTTCGGGGGCATGGGACCTTGATATAGATTTTACAGGTCCGCCGCCATTGCCGACAGAGATAAAGTTCATGTGTAGTTCCAGGCTAAGAGTTACGACGAAAGACGCGCACGGCGTCGGGGTATCCGTACGACCGTAACGGCATGATACACAAAAAGGGGGAGCCATGCAAAGTATTTGCGCCAAGATCTTTCTGTATAAGGATCTTTTGTATTATGTGGGCATAACGGTGCTTTTCATCATCGGGCTTTTGCTCCTGGTTGTTAACCCGCAGTCGCTTAAGACGACAAATGAGATCCTCGCGGAAAGGGAATACGGTATCAAGAAAAAGATCATACCTATTCTTGAGGAAAAGAAGATCAGGGTCATCGATGAGTTCGTCTTGGGATATAGGCCGCTACTGGGTGTGATATTCACTATCACCGCGTTCGTCCTGGCCTTTTACCGGAGGTAATCAAAAGACAGTGAACTAAAGCTTGACTTTCTTAGAGACTGATACTAAAATAGTATCAGTCTCTAATTTTTACAGCAAGAGGAAAAGATGAAGTTGTTGACCAAGGACACGGATTACGCGGTCAGGGCTCTTATTGAGCTGGGGGTATCGGGAGAAACATATGTGTCCGCGCGGGAAATATCGGAAAAGCAGCAAATACCGTACCAGTTCCTCCGGCGCATCATGCAGGATTTGATAAAAGGAGGGCTCGTCAAGTCTAAAGAGGGAGGGGGCGGGGGGTTCAGGTTGCGCGGGCATCCCTTGAAGATAAAAGTTGCCGATGTGATCCGCATGTTCCAGGGAGAGATAGAATTATCTGAATGCATGTTCAGGAAAAAAATATGCGCGAACAGGCCGCATTGCGTGTTGCGCAGCAATATTAAGAACATAGAAGCGAAAGTCATTAAAGAATTTGAAAAAATAACCATAGGGCAGCTTATACGCCAGGCGATACAAAGGAATAAGGCATGAAAAGAAAGATAATACATATAAACGAAGATAAATGCGATGGATGCGGGGCATGTGTTCCGGATTGCCCGGAAGGGGCCATAAGAATAGTTGACGGCAAGGCCCGGCTTACCGGGGAATCCCTGTGTGATGGACTGGGGGCCTGTTTAGGGGCCTGTCCCCGCGGAGCGATAACAATAGGGGAACGGGATGTGGAAGAGTATGATGAGGTCATGGTTATGCGTAATATCTCCGAAAAAGGGGACAAGGCGGTCGAAGAACACTTGAAGCATCTGGAAGAGCATGGCGAACATGCCTATCTGCGAAAAGCCAGGGAGTTCCTCGCGGATAAGCAAGATAGGGATAAACCTTGTAGCGGCACGCATATAGGGTGTCCCGGATCGCGTACCATAGATAGACGGGGGGAAAGGCTTGTTGACGCCGTTGTAGCCAGGAAGAAACAACCCTCAGAACTTCGTCAGTGGCCAGTACAACTTAAGTTGGTCAATCCGCACGCTCCATATTTCGAGAACGCGGATATGGTTATAGCCGCTGATTGCGTACCGTTCGCGTATCCGGGTTTCCATGAACGGTTCTTGAAGGATAGGACGCTTCTTGTATTCTGTCCGAAATTGGATGATTCCAACGAGGAATACATGGGAAAGATAAGGGAAATACTGGAAACCAACGATATAAGGTCCGTGACCGTAGTGCATATGGAAGTGCCGTGTTGTAACGCGACCACATCGTTGGTAGAAGAAGCCATAAAAATGTGCGGGAAGAACGTTTTAATAAAAGACTACACTATCTCTTTGGAAGGGGAGATAACATAATACCGTTTTTTGGTCGGAGCCTTTCTGGGTCTCCGACACTTTCTCGGGACTCGGTGGTCCCTCGGTCGCCTGGGTTTAAGCATCGTAGCTCAAAACGGTTTTATAGGAACAACCGCATACCGTTTTTCGGGTGGGTTTAAGCAAGTGGTATGATGACCGTCGGAAGAAGTGTCTACCGCTCAAACAGTCCTCGGCCCGGAGCGTTCCGGGCCTGCGGAACTCGCGCACGACACATCTTCCGCCGTTCAAGGTTTTGCGATACACGGCGATGAATGAGAATGGGCAAGGCGGCGTATCTTTTGGGGGTGTCACCGTCCATATAAATGCCCGTTCGGGCGTAACCCCCTATGCGTGGTGCATAGTAAGGCCTATGCCGGGTGACATACGGTGATAAAACCGTTTTTTGGTCGGAGCCTTTCTGGGTCTCCGACACTTTCTCGGGACTCGGTGGTCCCTCGGTCGCCTGGGTTTAAGCATTGTAGCTCAAAACGGTTTTATAGGGACAACAGGAACACGGGAGAATACTGAAAATAACAAGGAGGACCATATGAGTATGTTTTGCAGGCAATGTGAACAGACCGCGGCCGGTAAAGGATGCACGATAAAGGGCGTATGCGGGAAAGAAGACAGGGTGGCGATATTGCAGGACCTGCTTATCTTCGGGCTAAAAGGTATCTCCATATACGCGCATGCCGCCAGAAGCTCGGGGATAAAGGACCCGGGAACCGACCGCTTTGTCATTGAAGCGCTTTTTACCACGGTGACCAACGTGAATTTTTCGGAAAAAAGCATAGCGGAGATGATAAAAAAAGCCGGGGAAGTATACGACAGGATAAAACGCATGGCGGGGAAAGAAGGTGTTCCAGAGAAGTACGCGTCCTGGGCGCCGGCGGAGGACCTGGACGAGCTTGTTGAACAGGGCGTAAAAACAGGCATTTTATCGGATCCCGCGCCAAATGAAGATATCCGCAGCTTGAGGGAAATACTACTTTACGGGCTAAAAGGAATGGCGGCATACGCGGACCACGCGGCCATACTTGGGATGGAGAACGATGAGGTAAATGGGTTTTTCCACAAGGGTTTAGCGGCGCTTACCGACGATGAGTTGGGAGTAGAGGACCTTTTAGCGCTTATAATGGAGTTCGGCAAAGTCAATCTTACCTGTATGGAGACGCTCGATAAAGCGCATACTTTGACTTTTGGCGACCCAGTGCCCACGAAAGTATCGCTCGGGTTACGCAAAGGACCGGCGATCCTTGTATCCGGCCATGACCTCAAGGACCTTAAGCAGCTTTTAGAACAGACGGAGGGAAAAGGCGTGAGCGTATATACGCACGGGGAAATGTTGCCGGCGCACGGGTATCCTCGGTTGAAGGAACACGACCACCTGGCCGGGCATTATGGCGGGGCATGGCAGGACCAGAAAAAAGAGTTCGATATTTTCCCCGGGGCCATACTAATGACGACGAATTGCGTACAAAAACCCGCCGATACATATGCCGGCCGGCTCTTTACTACGGGGCTTGTTGAGTGGCCCGGGGTAGGACATATCGCCGCTGATGAGAACGGCGATAAGGATTTCTCGGTATTAATAGAAAAAGCGCTCGCGACCGTGGGTTCTCAGGGTGAGGTCAAAGGTAAGGAGATAACGGTAGGATTCGCCCATAAAGCGGTCTTGGGCGTTGCAGGTAAGATCGTGGAAATGGTAAAGAACGGAAGTATAAAACATTTCTTCCTTATAGGAGGATGTGACGGGGCGAAAACAGGAAGGAATTACTATACGGAACTAGCGGAAAAAGTGCCATTGGATTGCATCATCCTTACCCTGGCATGTGGAAAGTTCCGGTTCAACCGGCTCGAGTTCGGCGAGATAGGCGGGATACCGAGATTGTTGGATTGTGGACAGTGCAATGACGCCTATTCGGCTATAAAGATAGCCGTAACGCTTGCCGAGGCGTTCAAGTGCGGGGTGAATGATCTTCCACTTTCGCTTGTCCTTTCGTGGTATGAGCAGAAGGCAGTATGTATACTGCTTACGCTGCTTTCCCTCGGGATAAAGGATATAAGGCTGGGGCCGACGTTACCCGCGTTCATATCGTCGAATGTCCTTAAAGTGCTTGTGGAAAAATTCGGCATAAGACCGATAACAACACCTGACCAGGACCTCGCGGACATGCTATAAAACCGTTTTTTACCTGAGTTTAAGCATCGTAGCTCAAAACGGTTTTATAGGAACAACCGCATACCGTTTTTCGGGTGGGTTTAAGCAAGTGGTATGATGACCGTCGGAAGAAGTGTCTACCGCTCAAACAGTCCTCGGCCCGGAGCGTTCCGGGCCTGCGGAACTCGCGCACGACACATCTTCCGCCGTTCAAGGTTTTGCGATACACGGCGATGAATGAGAATGGGCAAGGCGGCGTATCTTTTGGGGGTGTCACCGTCCATATAAATGCCCGTTCGGGCGTAACCCCCTATGCGTGGTGCATAGTAAGGCCTATGCCGGGTGACATACGGTGATAAAACCGTTTTTTGGTCGGAGCCTTTCTGGGTCTCCGACACTTTCTCGGGACTCGGTGGTCCCTCGGTCGCCTG
>JAQUQS010000014.1:0-25882 GCA_028715965.1 Candidatus Omnitrophota bacterium
GTCATGATACCGAAGTCCTGCCAGTTGATGCCTTTCCCGGACATCACCATAAGATCATCCCAGTTAAGTCCGGATCTTGTCAAAACCTGGAAATCCGACCAGTTCACGCCGGCCTCGGTCAGGGTCTGGAGGTCATTCCAGTTCACGCCGGTCTTCGATATCACGTCTATCTCATCCCAGTTGATACCTGATGTAGTGAGCGTATGGAAGTCCGACCAGTTCACGCCGACGTTCGTAAGGACATCCAGGTCGGACCAGTTTATACCAGTCGAACTTATGGCCTGTATATCATCCCAGTTTATGCCCGCTTTAGTTAAATAAGTGAGATCAGACCAGTTGATACCCCGCTTGGACATGGTCATGATATCCGACCAGTTCACGCCGGTGATCGTAAGTGCCTGGAAATCATTCCAGTTTATG
This sequence comes from Candidatus Omnitrophota bacterium, assembly GCA_028715965.1. Taxonomy (NCBI): domain Bacteria; kingdom Pseudomonadati; phylum Candidatus Omnitrophota; species Candidatus Omnitrophota bacterium. The sequence continues at coordinate 421 of JAQUQS010000014.1, forward strand.
CCGGCTATCGTAAACCTGCCCACATCCGACCAGTTCACGCCCGCCGTTGTCATCACACGGAAATCATTCCAGTTCACGCCTGTTTTGGAAATGGTCTCGAACCCGGTCCAGTTCACGCCGGCCCTGGTCAGCACTCTTATATCCGACCAGTTCACACCAGCTTTTGTGAGCGTGTTGAAATCCGACCAGTTCACGCCGGTTTTGGAGACCACGTTCATGTCCGTCCAGTTCACGCCCGCTCTCGTAAGCGTACGGAAATCCGACCAGTTCACGCCGGCCGCCGCGAGCGGCTGTAGCCCGGACCAATTAACGTTGGTCGTGGACATGGTCTCAATATCGTCCCAGTTAATGCCCGCGCCCGCCATGCTGGCGATATCCGACCAGGCCACGCCTCTTGTACTTAGTACCGCGAGGTCTGTCCAGTTAACACCTGTCTCTGTAAGCGCGGTAAGGTCGGACCAATTCACGCCGGCCTCGCTAAGCCTGCCAATATCGTTCCAGTTAACGCCCGACTCCGTAAGGAAACCAAAATCCGTCCAGTTTATGCCCTTTTCCGAAAGCACCTTGATATCGTTCCAGTTGAGGCCCGCGGTAGTCATATCCCCGAGGTCGCTCCAGTCGATATTGGTCCTGGTCATCAAGCCGAAGTCATCCCAGTTCACGCCCGAATCCGCCATATCCGATATGACATCCCAATTTATCCCGGCGGCCGCGAGGTCCGAAAGGTTGCTCCAGTTCACGCCCGCGTCGGCCAGGTCGGCTATGTTGTCCCAGTTCACGCCCGAATCCGCCATGTTGGATATCCGGTCCCAGTTCACGCCCGCCGCCGCGAGGTTCGATACGTTATCCCAGTTCACGCCCGCCGCCGCCATGTTGGCGATATTATCCCAGTCCACCCCGGTCTCTGAAAGCACCCGGAAATCGGCCCAGTTCACGCCCGCTCTCGTTAGCGTATTGAAGTCGGACCAGTTCACCCCGGTCGAAGCCAGCGCGGCCAGGTCCGCCCAATTCACGCCCGCTTTCGTTAGCGTATTGAAGTCAGACCAGTTCACGCCCTTTTTGCTCAACGCCTGTATATCGGACCAGTTCACACCCGCTTTTGTCATCGTGTTGAGGTCCGCCCAGTTCGCGCCGACCTCCGTCAGTGTCGTAAGGTCGGACCAGTTGACGCCCGCTTTTGAAAGCACACGCATATCATTCCAGTTCACGCCCGCGGTCGTCAGCGTCATGAGGTCCTGCCACCCAATGTTGCTTTTCGAGAGCACGTCAATATCGTTCCAGTTGATGCCCGCCTCGGTAAGCGCCTGGATATCCGACCAGTTCACACCCGCCTCGGTAAGAACACCAAGGTCGGTCCAGTTTATACCCTTTTCCGTGATAACAAAAAGGTCTGTCCAGTTTATGTTAGCGGTAGTAAGCGCGTTGAGGTCCGACCAGAGTATCCCGGCGCGTGATATCGTGTTAAGATCGTCCCAATTGACCCCGGCCGCGGTAAGCGCCTGAAGGTCGGCCCAGTTGATGCCCGCGTCCGAAAGCACCTGTATATCCGACCAGTTGATACCGGCCACGGAGAGGGCGTCCAACCCCGTCCAGTTGATACCGGCTTCGCTCATCACCGTAAGGTCGTTCCAGTTCACGCCGGAATTACTTAGTTCGGCCAGGTTATCCCAGTTTATGGTCTCCGACCAGTCCACGCCCGCGCCGCTCATATACGCGATATCATACCAGTTCACCCCGGCAATGGTCATCCTGTAAAGATCAGCCCAGTTAACGCCGGAATCCGACATCTCGGCGATATCGCTCCAAACAACCCCAGCCGTGCTAAGGTCGTATATCGCGTTCCAGTTAACGCCCTTGTTCGTCAAGATCGACAGGTCGTCCCAGCACATACCCGCGACGGACATATCCGATATGTTTTCCCAGTTGACGTTGGCACTCGACATCGCGGCTATCTCAGACCATTGCACGCCCACGCCGCTCATAGCGGCTATATCGGTCCAGTTGATGCCCGCGTCCGACAGCTCTCCCATGTTCGTCCAGTTGACCTTGGCCAGGTTGTTCGTCCAGAGCGTTTCCTTGAGGTCCGCTATCTTGCCGAACACGGTATTGGCCGACGAGGTGTCGGCGTAACCTCCCATCAAAGTAAGTACGCTCGCCGTATTGGTGAGAAGCTCTTCCGTATCCTCTTTTATAGCGTCAACGTCGGACCAGTTTATAGTGTCGGTCTTCTCCTTGATCGCCGTGATATCATCCCAGTTCACGTCCGAGGTCGAGGACTCGATATTCGTGACCTGCGTCCAGTTGATATCCGCGGTATCGGATTTCACGAGACTGAATTCAGAGTACCCGTAATAAGCGGTGGTCGGCGGAGCGTCTGTTAGCGCTATGTAGGCGACATACGACTTACTGGCATCCGAAGGCGTCCAATTGTACGTGAACAAGTTTCCGTTCTTGGTCATGCTCTGGCTAGTAAGGTTATCGACCGTGACAAAACAGGTAGACGACGGCCCGATGTTCGCGACGTTCTCGTCAGCCTGGAGCCATGCCGTTATCGTATAGTTCGTCCCGTTCCATATCGCCGTGGCCTTTGGCCCTGTTGATGGGAGGATATCGAAAACTTCCGACACGGCGTATTCGAGTCCGGGTGAAGTGGCTTTCAAAGTATACATCTCGCCCGCTGACGTCACCCTGAGGTCCGTATACGTGGCTACACCCGACGAGACCGTAACAGTGTCGGTCCCCATAAGGGTCGCCGCGCCGGGATTACTAAGAATGCTGATAGTGACCTCGGTCGAATTGTCGTTGGCGACCGTATTCCCGTCGGCGTCCTGTACCACCACCACGGGTTGCCGTGTGAAGGTCTTGAGATGGGAAGTCGTGGACGGCGATACGGCAAAAGCCAGTTGCGACGGGTCTCCGTACCCGGCCGCGCCAGAGGAGGCCTCCTCGGAAGAAGAACTGCCGTCGTAAGGACCGCCGCGGTACATTATGGACGTCACGTCGAACTGGGCGTACCCGTCCCCTTCCCCACCGGTATATTTTGTGGATGCGTACGCCGCGCCCGCGCATTGGTTAAAGGCGAAGTTCAGCGCTACCAGCCATGTTATTAGCTTGCGTACCTTCATCATCCTCATCCTTTTTACCCCGCGGCACCATACCCCGGGGCGTAATATGATCACGAAGCCGTTCTAACGCAACGGCCTCCGGTATCAGCATCCCTTGTCGCGCTGGTAAGGGCCGCGCGGGCCCTGTCTGACGTAGCCATGCGCCCGGTAACGGTCTCGGCCCACGACCCACCGCGCATACCGGACCCCGCGGCGTCGGACACGCCTTCGCCGTCGTTATATCCCGGCCAGTCGGTATTGGTCGCGTTACCTTCATATCCTGAGGCCGATTCCAGAGCCCCGTCACCATGCGTCCCCTGGAAAGCCCGACCGCTATTGTTGCCCACGGTAACACATCTTTCCCAGAGGTTACCCGACAATTCCATACATCCGTAGTATCCGGCGCCGGCTTTCTGTCTTCCAGACGAAACGGTCGCGAAGATGCCCGCGCGTAGCGGACCGGACCCGCCGTCCCCTCCTGAATACGTGACATCCATATACGCGCAATTCGCGCCGGAATTCGTCACGGTCTCTGTACCGTCCTCAGTCCCTGATATTACGCTCGCCGCGGTTATCGCGGTATTCCCCCAGGGATATGCCCCTACGGTCGGGGTCACATCCTTGCCCCTCGCCGCTTTCTCGAACTCAAGCTCGGACATCGGCCTGAGCGCCGCCCAGTCGGCATACGCGCAAATATCCATCCACGAAAGGAACCCGCACGCCCTCTCCGGACGCTCCGTACCCGCGTCGCCTTCCGTCCAACCGATGGTATTCCTATAGACTTCCGAGTCACTGTTCTTACCGGACGCGCCCGTTATATCCCTGTTCATTTTCGCGTCCTCGCCCAGTGTATTGAAGAAATCCACCCACTGTTCTTCAGTTATCTCATATTTCATCGCGTAGAAAGCCCCGTAACCCTTGGGGAACGAATCCGTTATCATAAAACTCGACCCTGTAGTGCTTTCTCCCGGATTTCCCGCGGAATTGTAGTAGAACCCGTTCTCCGAAACGTCCTGCACTACAACAGCGGCTTCCCCGCTTATATACCAGGGATCTGTCTCAGCTACCGCGCTGCCCTGATCGAACGCCGCGGTGCTGGTCTGGTAGTCACCCGCGAAGAACGACCCCTGCGGCACATACACCATCTCTATCCCGATTATCCTGATATCAATGTTCTCTACCCACGCATCGCTTATGCCGTCAAGCCCGTATCCCCACACTATGTTCACGTTACTGGTGCTCACGTCCCCCGTACCTGTCCAGGACCTCTGGATGAAACACCCTTTCCTATCGGCAGGTACGATGATCTCCAGTGCCGTACCCGTACCGACCGATGTCCCCGAAGGGTTGGTCCCTGACGCATAAAGTGTCGCGTGAGACCAGGTGGTCCCGTCGAGCGAGTATTTTATGAACACCCACACCGCGTCGTAATTGTCGAAATCCCTCCATGAGTTCTGCCAGGATATATTGAACTGCACGGTAGCCGTGTCCGCGCCCGTGTCCAATGCGACGATATTCCCGGAAGATATCTCCAGGTTGTTCGCGAAGGCTGCGCCACAAAATAATGCCATGACCGAAAAAAACACCAGGATGGCCATCAGCATCCTGATCGCCGCCGGTCTTTCGTTCTCTCTGTACGTAGTCCTCTTTTTCATCACGACCACCATCTCTTTATTTACTCGGCCGTTCTGGCACACCGGCCGCCACCGTCGGATATCCTTGCCGAACTGGTCATGGAAGCTCGGTCCCTGTCGGATATGGCCATACGCCCTACCGTCGTCTCAAGCCAGGACCCGCCCTTGAACCCGGATCCCGCCGAACTTATCACTCCCTGGCCTTCCGAATACCCGGGCCAGTCACTGTTAGTCGCGTTCCCTTCATATCCTTCGATCGCGGTAAGGGCGCCGTCACCGTGGGTCCCCTGGAACACCCTGCCCGCCGCGTTACCCACACTGACACATCTCTCCCACAAGTTGCCCGATAGCTCCATGCACCCGTAATATCCCGCGCCTGCCTGGTGTCTTGTGCTTTCGCTTGTCGCGAATATGCCTGCCCTGAGAGGCCCGGTCCCGCCATCGCCACCGGCGAACGTATTGTCGTTATAACAGGCGTTCGCGTCCTGTGTGCTTATGGTCTCCGTCCCATCCTCGACGCCGTTAATGGCTGTAGCCGCCGTGACCCCGGTATCCCCCCACGCGTATTCCCCCGCGTCCGACGGAGCGATGTTCTTGCCGCGCGCGGCTTTCTCGTATTCCAGTTCGGACATTGGACGAAGCGCGGCCCAGTCCGCGTAAGCGCATATATCCGCCCAGGACAAATAGCTGCAAGCCCTGTCGGCGCGCGTCGTCAAGGCACTCCCGGAAGACCATGACACAGTGTTCCTGTCCACCACCGCGTCACTGTTCTTGCCGTTAAGCGAAGTGAGGTCGCGATTAAGTTTCTCTGCGGATGAGAGCATGTTGAAAAATCCCACCCATTCGCCTTCAGTGACCTCATATTTCATCACATAGAACGCTCTGTATCCGTTCGGGTACGAGGTATTCCCGTCGATGCCGTTCAGTCCGTTAACGGTCACGGATGACGTGTCCATGTCATCGTTGGCGTTATTATCACACGTGATGTCGGTATCGGAAGCTGTAATGGATGCTTTTGTGTTGTCCGCGCCCTGTGCGTGTATGGCATACCTGGATTCCGTCACCCCGTCCCCGTCACCCGCGTAGAAAGACCCTTTCGGCACATAGACCATTTCTACACCGAATACCTTAAGCGTTATGTCGTCCGTAGCTCCTACCCCGTCCTCGCCCCATGCCCACACGAATTCCATACCGTTGATACCGACCGTACCCGCTCCTGACGCCGCCCTTCTCACAAAAAAACCTTTTTTATCCGAGGGAACGACCAGGTCCACATCCGTACCGTATCCGCCGGAAAATCCCGAAGGGTTCTCTCCGGCGGAGGACATCGTGGCATGCTCCCAGGTATCCCCTCCATCCGTGGAGAATTTCACGAATATCCATACAGCGTCGTAATTACGGGAATTCCTCCAGGAATTGTCCCAGGACATATCAAAACTTACTGTCATGGTCTCATCATCCGCGTCACGGCTTCCGAGAAGAGGCATCTCTATGGTAAGATCATTGGGATATGCGGGGATTGAAATAGATACAGCCGCCAGTATGATGATACCCATGGCCATATGTGATACGCATTCGAGTTTTTTGTTTATATTCCTTCTCCCCACGGAAAGCTCTCCCTTTTTCTAAGTTTACGCAAACTAATAATAAGTTTACTTTATTAACTGTAATTTAACAAATTTACGCATGAAAACGTAAAGAGTTAAAAAAGTACGCTTACCCGTAATCTTTTTCTTCCAAAAGTAGCGCTCATACCACACTCGAATAGTCGTAAACGAGCATCAACACGAATGTTGTGCCTGTCAATAACTGTACTCCTTAAGATAGCTATTATCCTCTATCGCCGTCTGGAGATCGTTATCTATCATGCGTTCTTTTATCGAAAGCTTATTAGCCCCGGTACCGGCCATATTCGTATAATTCTGGTAGTATTGTTTCGCCTTGATCGGGTCTTTCACGTAATAGTCGTATATAACGGCTAAGTTGTACATGGCATCCGTATCGTTCGGCATAAGGATCAGCGCTCTTTCGAATTCATACGTCGCCCGTTCATAGTCTCCCTTTTCGAAAAAGATGGTGCCCAGGTTAAAATGTATCTTACCGTTCTCCTGCCTGAGCCTTTCTTTTTCCACAGAGTCATTTTCAAGCCGCGAAGACACCATATCCAGTTCTTCCCGGGTCTCGACCCATTTTTCGTAATAGTCTTCTTCCCCACGCTCCATATCGATCTGTACGATAAGTTTTGTCAGTTTGTTGTTCTCTTCCCTCAACGACTCCAGCTCCTGGACAAGCGCCGTTTCCGCCTCCGCTTTCCCGGCAAGCTCCGTATCTATTTTTCTCTGAGCCTCTTCCAGCCTGTTAGTTACGTCCCGTATCCTGTCGGCATAAAGCTCAATACGATAGTTCTGCTTCTTTATCTCGTCCTGTGAAACATCGAATTTTTTACGCAGGATGGTGTTCTCCTCAAGCAACTTCCGGTAGGAATCTTCCATAGTGGTCTCTTTAAGCTCCACAGGTTTATTCTGGGCCGATACATCGATCTGCCCCAGGGACAAGAAAAGGATCAGCGACACCACCTGCCGCCCGACAGCTTTTCCGGATAGTTTTTTTCTCATCATACGCCCCTTATCAATATTCTTTGTAAGTTGAGATAATGCTCTTATCGCCTTCTTTGCGATCGTGGTAATTCTCATCGCCGGCTACTATATGCGGTGTCAGGAGGATCACCAGCTCCGTCTTGGTATCCTCCTTGTGCCGATTGGAGAAAAGCCCGCCGAAGAAAGGCATTTTCATAAGGCCGGGCACCCCCGACTTTTCATCGGTCCTGTTGTCCTGCCTGAGCCCCGCTATTATTATCGTATGGCCGTCTTTCACTATAACATCGGTCTCGACCGTCGTCGTGTTTATAAGGGGCACTTCCGTCCCCTGCTGAGTAGTAAGTGTATCGAACCTGGATGATATCTCCGGCTTTATCTTCATTGACACGAAACCGTCGTCATTTATCTTAGGCGTGACCAGGAACTTAACGCCGACATCGATATAATGGATCTCTTCGTTGACCCTCTGGCTGTCGCCTGTGCCTATCGTGGTAGTGGTTATATACGCCAGCTTATCCCCGATATGGACTTTTGCCTCCTCATTCTCGGTGACCATTATGCTGGGGCTGGCCAATATCTTGGTCGAGGATATCTCTTTCTGGAACTTGAGGTCCATCCTGAAATCGTCGGTACTGTTACCAACGGCTATTTGCCCGAACGAACCCGCCTGCGATACCGAAGTGTTAAGGGGGAAAGACCCGGCAAGCGCGAGATTAGCCGCGCCATGGAAAAGCGTTTGCCAGTCTATGCCGGAATCATACCCTGGGTTCAGGGTTATCTTGAGTATCTTCACATCTATAAGCACGGCCTTGGTCTTCACATCAAGCGCCGAGATTATTTCCTCGACCTCTTTCATCCTGTCGGGGAAAGCCCTCACTATCACCTGATTGGACCTGGTATCCGCCTGGGTGGACCCAACCGACTTATTGTCTATCTTCTCCTTGAGCTTGCTGGCGACATCATCGGCGTTCGCGTATTTCAGGTCGAAGACCTTTATCCCTATGGACCGGTCCATATCCTCGATCATGCTGGACATCCTCTTTACGGTGTCCGCCGTGTCGATCATTACGATCGAGCCGGTATCCTCATCAATGACCACCCTGCCGACATCGCTTTTTATGTTCTTCAGGGCTTCCAGCGCGTAAGCCGGCTTGAGGTATTTAAGCCGTATTATCTTCACGACCCTTTTATCGCTGAACCTCTGTCCGTACATAGCCTGGTATTCGGCCTCCGTCATGACGTATATGATATCGCTGCCGACTATCTTATACGCGAGTTCATTCGCCAGGGAGATGATGTCCAGGGCGTCCCTGATCGAAACGTTCTTAAGATACAGCGTCACACGACCGCTTATGTTCTTGCTTATGGATATGTTAAAATCCCCCCTGAGCGCCAGGAACTTATACACGTCCACTACGTCCATATCCCTGAGGTCGAGGGATACCGGTATCTCCAGATTGCGGTTGACCGACGCCATCAAGCCGTCCCCGCCCATACCGTCCTGGCCCGAAGAACCGGCTGCCCCCAGGAGGATCACCAGGAACGGCAGGATAGTTTTTCTAAGTAATGTCTGCCCGGTCATCTCAGCGTCACCTCGTCTTCTCCATATCCCAGGGTTATGAAATCCTTGGTGATCTCTTTCACTATGAACTGCAACACCTTATCTCCTTCCTGCGCGTAATACGTGACCATCACCTTGGAATCCTCGATCATCGCGTAACGCTCATTCTCGTCCGGAGACCATGATATACCCACCAGTTTCAGGTCTTTTGTCATATCGCCGAGCGTGGGCGCCCCAGCCTGGCGTTCTTTTTTGACCGCCTCATACGGCTTGAATATATTGCGGTTGATAAGCGTATCCGAGTAATACCCATAATCCTTGAGCGGCAGCACTATGTTCTTCACGTCATCAGGCACCTTCATAACACTGGATACCTCGAACTTGGGGATGTTGCCCATGTTGATCACGCCCAGCAGGATAAGGATCACGTGCCACACGACCAGGACGCCTATCCCCGACATGAGCGCCTTGGTCATATTCCCTACGGTCAGGAGGTCCTTGTATCTCCCCTCTCCCATAATGCCGCCGAACCTGGCCTTGAGCCTCTCAAGGATAACGGACATATCAGGGATAGCCGAGGAGAGGATATCTACACCCGGCTTAGAGGACTTTTTTTTGGGCGTTTTTTTATCCGCCCCCTCTATCATCCTAAGGAGTTCGTTTTCTGCGGTATTCCCGTATTCTGCCATCTTAAAGCTGAATCCTTTGCTATGATCTCCGACGCTATCCTCTTGTCGACCACGGTCGAGACCTTGTTCACCACAAGTTTCCTCAGACAATTGTGGCATATCCGGATTATGCTGCGCGGATATCCCTTAGTGTAATTGTAGATCTCGTTCACCGCCTCATCCTGGAAAAGCTGTTTGAGGCCCGTATATCCCGCCTGCCTTATCCGGAACTGGACCATATCCCTGGTCTCCTCGAATCCCAGCGGATTGAGCGTGAATTTGAAATCTATCCGGTCATAGAAATTCTGCATCTGCAGGATCTTTGAATAGAACTCCAGCTGCCCCAGGAGCACCAGCTGGATAAGTTTATATTCGTTGGTCTCGTAATTCAAAAGTATCCTGAGCGATTCCATGGTCTCGGCCGAAAGCTTCTGCGCCTCATCGATTATAAGTACCACCGTCTTGTTCTCGTTAAGCGTCTTGCTTAAAAGGAACTTCTCGAACAGGTCCCGCATGTCGGATATCGGCAAGGTATCAAGCTCTTTGCCTACAGGTACCGGTATCTGGAAATTCTTTACCAGAGAAGCCAGGAATTCCTTTTCTCCCTCGAACGTCGGATTGAGCACCACATGAAAAACAAAAGGGTCACGCTCGCTCAACTCCTTCACCAGCTTCCTTGAAAGCGTGGTCTTGCCCGTGCCGATCTCTCCCAGTATAACGTTGAGCCCGCGGCGCAGGCGCAGTTCTATCAATATGTTGGTGAGGGCAAGATCATATTCCCTGGAAAGGAAAAGAAAATCGGGATCAGGGCTTGTAGAGAAGGGTTCTTTTTCCAGCCCGAGCAACTTGTAATACTGCATCTATCTCCCCGTCCTGTTAGCTCACTTTTCGGGTATTACTATGATTTTAATATATAAACACGGGTTTTATTACAATATATCGTAATTTATAAACGATCCAATACTATATGTATAGTCATAATTATTCTATAATAATATACATTCAAAAAATACACTTGTCAATTTAATCAGGCAAAAAGTGGGATGTTTTTCAGGCCATCGTTCTGGTGGGAAAATTCGCGAAAAGGTCATTCCCTGAATCCCGTATCCTCATCCCGGGTATCTTCCCCCGGCCCCTTTTTCTTGCTCTCCCCCGCCCACATAACAAAAGCGACCAGAGAAGCACCCAAAAAGAACCCGATGAAAGTAAATATAACGGCATGAAGCACCGATGAAAGGTTATTCATAAACCCCTTAAATGGTTATTTTGCGCCTTATGAACATGTCCACGGAATGCGGCCCTCCCCCCCGTATCGCATCCCGGACCTCAGTTATGGTCATTCCGGACATCTCGTTCCCCATCAATTTTATGATCTGGTCGCCCACGCGGACACCCCTGCCGAACGCCGAGGAATCGGGACTTATGTCGGATACATATGCTCCTTCCGGCCCGTTCTCGATGGAAAGACCCGCGGCGTCCCACAGATCGGATGCCGGGCCTTCTTCCCCCGACGTCTCAACAAAGAAAACGACCTCCCGGTCCACGATAAGCCGGGTACTTCCCTCCGGGGCTGAAAGCAGTATGGATACCGCGTCGAACATTCCCATGTAGACCGCGGGGCGCCCCCCAATGCTGACAATATGATCGTTCCCGCTCAAACCCGCGCGATCGGCCCTTGACCCGGGACTGACATACTGGACCTTTATCCTGCCGTCACCCTTCTCTTCTCCGAGTATGATCCCTATCTCATCCTCAAGTCTCTCCGTGCTGGCTGAATTATCCCGCAAAATAGCCTTGTCGGAATCTTGTCCACTACTGGTCTGTATTCTTCTGTGGTCTTCCGTCCAGGCGGGATCCTCCTCGTTACCGCGAAGCTGATCTTCAAGCGTGGCCATACCTCGGACCGCATCTTCATTGTCGGGGTCCAATCTCGCCGCTTTCTGGTAGAGATAATATGCCTTGATATTCTCACCTTTGTCCCGGTAAATGTCCGCCGTCATAAGTATGTTCTCGATGTCCCCCTCACGATGTATATCCTTGACGTCCCCGGCGCTTATCGTCAACGTGCCGGAATCCGTAAGTACGGTCAGGTCCCCGTCCGCATCACGAAGTATGATGCCCTTGATATTGTCCCCGTTATTTTTCGTTACGATGTCGGCATCCGCGCGGCATAGGGAGGAACAAAGCAGTAACACCGGCAAACCGGCCAGGATAAGGCTTCTCAGGGGATATTTAGATCTCATTCTCATATCTTGCTCAGGACTTTTTCCCGCGGCGCTTTTTTACAGCGAACCTGCCCTTGATATAGGCGTCCAGGCTATCCATATCCTTGAACACTTTTTCGTGTTCAAATTCGGTACCCGTGAACTCACAGGTATCCACTTCGTGTTCACGGCACACCAGGGGCCTGTTCTCATATACGCCACACCTGTGGTCCGGGGTCAGGTATCGGCATTTATTTGCGACTTCCATGTGCCATTTTCTTTTCTCGACATATACACTCACGCCTTCATGAGCCAGATACCACCTGAGGTTCTCAAAATCCCTCTTGCTTCTGGGGGTATCTATCTCGAACGCGAAATACGAACAACATTTTGCTTCACAAGACCTACAGGGCACACATCCTCCTCGTTAATGATCCATTGTCACTCTACGGGACTTCCACCAGGGACCTACCCAACTCGAATGCCTTTTCAAGATATGCCTTATTCCCGAGCGCGTCCCCGGAGTTCTCCAGCCCCGGGAAAAAAGCCCCGCCCGCGTACGTGACCGACGTGGCGGCGAAAAGGTTCCGTACTATCGAACTCGCGTTATCGTAATGGTCTGTCCTGTCCTGCGCGCCGACACATATGAATACGCCTTTTCGGGGTCCCCGGGCAAAGTTCTTCCTTTTCCTGTTACGCGAGAGCCACACACACTGGAACCGGTCGACCATCACCTTTAGCTGCCCGGATATGCTCCCGAAAAACACGGGTGAACCGACAAGAACGGCATCCGAAGCGAAATACCGCTCAAAGACCCTGTTCATATCGTCATCTACTATCGACAATCCGGACTCGCTGACCTTATCATACTCCGCCTGGGAGCAAGGATGTATCGACAAGCCTTCCAGCGTGATCTTTTCCACGTCCGCCCCGAGCGAAACAGCCCCCTCGATCGCACTGTCCATAAGCGTTTCTGTATTACCCCCATGTCTGGGACTTCCGTTTATCGCGAGTATCCTCATCTTCCCCTCTCACGCACCTGACACACCGGCAATAGCCCGTACCGGCCGTAAAAACAACACTTATCCTGGCAGCGGATCAAATAACGGTACCCGAAGGGATCACGGAGTTCTTGCTTATGATAACGATGCCGTCACGTATATGGTAGTTAGGCCCGTCAAAATTATCCAGGTTCCTGGAATTGATGATCTTCACGTTATCGCCTATTCGCACGTTCTTATCCAATATGGCCTTGCGTATCTCACAATCAGCTCCCACTCCGAGATGCGGTATCCCTTCGGCCTTGTCATCATCAAGCTGTTCCATCGTTTCGTAATAATCACATCCCATGGCTATGGTACTATCTATCTTCGAGCCTGCCCCCACCCTGAACCGCAGGCCTATGATGGAATGTTTTATGATCGCGGAAATAAGTATGGCCCCCTCAGCCACTATACTGCCGTCCACCTGGCTGTCGGTGAACTTGGCTGGCGGCAGGAACCTTGCCCTGGTGAAGATCTGCCATTTTTCATCGAACATATCCATCGGTGGCATGGCTCCCGTCAGGAGCAGATTCTCTTCATAGAAACCTTTTATGGTACCGATATCACGCCAGTACCCATCAAAGGTATAAGCATATGTGAGCTTGGTATGTATAGCGTCAGGGATTATCTCTTTCCCAAAATCCACTTTCTTCTGGTCTACAAGAAGTTCTATGAGGGCCTTCTTGTTGAACAGGTATATCCCCATCGACCCCAGGAAACATTTTTCCCCGAAATTCTTTATTTCCATATCCGAGATCTTTGACACATCTTTAGGTTTTTCCACGAATCTGGTTATGCGCGCGTCCTTGTCCACTCCCATTATCCCGAGCCCGGACACCTCATCAGGACTTACCCTGTTACAGGCCACGGTAAGTTCGGCTTTTTTGCTGACATGATACCTGTACATCTCGGCAAGATCCATCTTATAAAGCTGGTCACCGGACAGTACCAGGATATATTTGATATCCGGGTTGTTGAAATGCTTAAGACATCTGCGCACGGCATCCGCGGTCCCCTGGAACCAGTCCGTATCGTCCATGGACTGTTCCGCGGCCATGACCTCGATATAGCCCTTGGTAAACGCGTCCATCTTATAGGTCCGGCTGATATGCTTGTTCAGGGATTCCGAGAGGAACTGTGTGAGTATGTATATACGGTTAAAATCAGAGTTGAGACAATTGCTTACAGGTATGTCGATAAGACGATACTTCCCGAAAAGAGGCACCGCGGGCTTACACCTTTCTTTCGTCAACGGGAAAAGGCGCGTACCACGGCCACCTCCAAGTATCAAGCACAGAACCTGGTGCATTCTTCCCTTTCAACAGGTAAGATCAACAGACTTGTCGGACCGCTCAAACATAAGGCCGTCCGCTATATCACGCATGACGGCCTTTATCCTCGGCTACCACACAAAAAGGCCCGGGTGATCAACCAATAGATATTTTGTTCTTTTTGAGATTGCTGAGAACGTTCTTTTCCGCCCTGTACCAGTCATACTGGTCGTCCCCGTGGGTATATCCGCGGTCGGCGAAAAGCAGATACGCTTCCTTCTCTACCATACCCCAAAGTTCCTGATAGCTTATCTTCTTGCCCGAAGATATTTTGGATGTCGTGGTGCTCGCCTTTTTGGTCGTTTTTACCGTTCTTGCCGTCTTAGCGCTTTTCTTGATAACCATGTCACTACCCTCCTGAATTATTACTTACTCCCGAAAGGCCGGACGTCATCTGACAATGTGAGGTCCGCCGTTCTATGCGTAAATACTGTAATCAATATCCTTGAAAATGTTATACTTATCCTCGGCCTGTTTCAGCAGGCCCTCATCCACATTGTTATCGCGCAATTGTGAATGAAGGGCCAGGAACCGGCCAATGTGCTCCCTGGTGCGGTTGACCGCGTATTCCACAAAGGTACCCGTCTTCATGATGAACGCCCAGTCGCTTGACTGCGCTAGAAGCAGTTCACGGGCCATCTGGTTAAGCACCCTCCTCTGCAGAGCGGTCGGTTTCCTGTAATCCCTGGCGGCACCTGTCATCAGTTCGGCCATTTTGTGCAAATGCCTGTATATCCAGTCATTGCATCCGTCAAGCCATACCTCGTGATACCCTTTATACCCCCAGCTGGACATCGAAGGCGTCATCACCTGGAACCGGTCATACATTGAGAGAAAATCCCCCGGGGTCGTGGTCTTTATATTGTCCTGGTCGAAATGTATCTTTCTCAAAAGATATCCAAGCCACTCCGGCCCCTCGAACCACCAATGCCCGAAAAGCTCCGCGTCATACGGCGATACTATTATCGGCGCCCTGTCCATTACTCCGATCAGGTGTTCTACCTGTCTTTCCCGGTTGTACATGAAATTCCCGGCATGCATAGCCGCTTTTTCAAGGGCCCTCTGCCTGTTATAGAGGTCTTTATGGTCAGCTGTCCCCGTTATCCTGTGGTATTTGATGCCGACGTTCACCCTCGTGCC
Organism: Candidatus Omnitrophota bacterium; assembly: GCA_028715965.1. Lineage (NCBI taxonomy): Bacteria > Pseudomonadati > Candidatus Omnitrophota > Candidatus Omnitrophota bacterium. The sequence goes on from JAQUQS010000014.1 coordinate 15,703, forward strand.
GCATCCGTTTATGTACGGCTTCATATAATCGTAATCCAGGTCGAACCCGATATCCCTGTAGTACTCGCGGTAATCGACGTCGCCCGGGTATCCTTCTTTTGAGCTCCACACCGCTTTCGAGCTTTCCATGTCACGCCCGAACACGGCAACGCCCGAACGGCACAGATACGGACTGTAAACACCGTACTTTGGCCGGGGTTCCCCGAAAAGTATGCCGTGGGTCTCCACGAAAAAATACCTTATACCGAATTCTTTGAGTATTTCGTCATGCCCCGGATGATAAGCGCATTCCGGCAGCCATATACCCTTCGGTATCGTCCCGAAACTCTCCTTATACGTATCAACGGCGACTTTTACCTGCGCCTTTATCGCGGGCTCATACAGGTCCATCATCGGCAGGAACCCGTGTGTAGCGCAACAGGTAATGACCTCTACCCTGCCCATGTCCTGGAACTTCTTGAAAGCGGTTATTATGTTCTTCCCGTACTTTTCAACGAACACGTATTTGGCTTTTTCAAAGCGGCTATTGTACAGCCTCGCTAACGCGTTCTCTTCCGGGTTACCGGCGGTCCTATCTATCTCCTTGCGGGAAAGATCTATAAGCTGGTCCAGTCTACGCAGGTACCTGGACACAAGGAGATCATCCTTGAGCATGCTTATCAATGTCGGGCTCAACGATACCGTTATACGGAAATCCACGCCATCATCAATAAGCCCGTCGAACGTATTTATCAATGGGATATACGTGTCGGTAATGGCCTCAAAAAGCCAACTCTCTTCCAGGAAATTATCGTATTCCGGATGCCTGATGAATGGCAGATGGGCATGTAAAACTAAAGCTAAATATCCTTTTGCCATGATCACTTTCTATCTAAGAACAAACTGGCGCTCCCGAACATACCCGAAGATATGCCACCGGAGAACAACCAGTTCTTAAGATGCCTTTCTATCATTTCCCTAAGTTCAAGCGAACTTTTACCCACATCGAACCCACCGGCTATAGCGTACATCCTGTAATACAGGTCCTCCGGGCACATCCACTCTTCATCGATTATGTCGGACATCCTGTTATTCGGGGTCTTTACAACATTCGATCTCGCGAGCGTGAAGAATTCACCCGACGAACAAATAAGGCCGATAGCCACCATCCACTTTCGTCCGGCGGCACAGGAATTCACGTACCAGCTATTCGCCGAACCGCTCAGGTCGAAATCATATACAACATTTACGGGCCGGTCCTCTCCAGTATCGGTCACATCATAGACCCTGAGGACAAGGCGGGCCGGAGTGCGGCCCATCGAACGTATCTTGTTCTTGACCGACTCTTCCACGTCGTTCCTTATTTCCCAGTAAGTATGGAGAGTCCACGGATCCCTGACCATAAGAACTATCTTATTGTCCCCATAGCCTTGGGGAATGTTCCCGGACACGGACATCTTGACGTCCTTTTTGATGTCTTTGTCCGCCGCATAACCGTATGAACTCGAATTGTCCATAATTACCTCATAAAAAAATATTATTCGTGTGGAGAACATTCACCGCGACTATCGTAATTCCTTAGTGATACGGTCGGGTAAAACTAGATAAATTCTAACTTTTTTCAAAAACATTGTCAACAAAAATCATTGTAAATAAAATGTTTCTGTTTTGTTACGAGAACCTAACATCCAGGTCTATGCTTTTTGCCTCTCCGGGACGAAGCTTGACCTTGAACACCGGAATGACCGCGGACCCCTGATAATTAAGCTCATAAGCCTTTTCCGACTGAGATACCGTCTCTACCGGGAAGCACCATATCTTGTTCATTCCAAAGGCACTTACGGAATAGCTCAGCCCGCTCTCTTTGTCCTTTATCTCTATTTTGTCACACGGTCCGGACTCAAAGGTTTCCTTAACGCTATGTTCCTTACCGCTCTTACCGGCCACTATTTTGTATTTGTCGGAATCGGCGTCCGGCAACGCCACATTGAATTCCGGGGCGAACAATGTTTCCACCGCCGACTTATCCTGATTGGTTATCACGTATTTCACCGAGAAAGCGGCATCCTTTTTAAAAGCTGTTACTTCCTTGGATATAGATATTTTTTTGCCTTTCACATTTCCCGTACGACTCATTGTCACCGATACTTTGGACGCCGATATTCCATTGACGCTGAACTCATACCGCGCGTTAACGAGATCACCCTCCTCGGAATACGCGGCCTTCTTGATATCCGAGACATGTGTCTCAGACCCGGGGAAATGATCTATTAGGCAGTATCGTCCGTACCAGTCATAATTAAGATGTTCAGTGATGCCCGCCTGGACCACCTGTATGCCGTCATGTATGGTCTTGACCTGTCCGTCGACCTGCTCAGCCTGCTCGCGGCTTTTTTCTATTATGGTCTTGTGATACGCTTCTTTCCTCCTGGCCAGGGTATTGGTCAGGTTCTGGCATATCACCTTGGAATCGAATTCCTTTATAACTCCTCCCTCCGAAGGGTCCACCAGAATGGACATATCGCGGTTCCAGAGCAGGACCTCGTCGTCACCGTCGGCGTCTATATCAAGCGTATCCGTGCCACATATCTGTTTTGCCCCGTAAAGCATACCGTCTATCGCCTTCTCGCTTTTGATAAGATGATGGTATATCGCCCTGCGCAGGTGGAAAAGGTACAGGCCGCCGAACACACCATGCCAATACGGGCAATTGCATTGCCCGCGCATAAGGTCTTTTTCCGCCTCGGAGAATATCTCAGCATCGACCTTCTTCGATGCCCGTATTTTATCGAGTTTGCCGCTCACATAGACCATCTTCTTGTTCATATTGTTCGATTCCGGGTATTTAGACAGGAAATTACGCCAGAACCCGCCTTTCACAAAAGGCTTGTAGAACTCTTCCTTGCCTGAACGCTTTATGTCCTCCATTACCTGGCGCAGATGTTCCTGGCTACCGGCCGGAAGGGACCATTCGAGCATCTCTTCGTAAGAACTGGTCGGTATGTACACCCTGCCGAGAGGGCGGTGCTTATCCAGAGCCTGAGACAACCACATGGTCTTGAGCCATTCAGCGTTGTTCATAAGTTCGTCAAAGAATTTTTCAAGCCACTTTTCCTCGAAGACCCACTTGTACGTCCCGGGCCATTCGCCGAACTTCTCCCCGTCGTCACCATAGACAAATAGCGGCTCCCCATGCCTTTCCATCACGCCCTTCATATAATCCATACATTCGTTCGGCATCTTGAAAGGTATCATGTAGCGGAGCACCTTGTCCGAGGGAAATATCGCCAGCGTCTTGCCATTGTCTTCCGTGATGTAATAACCATACGTCGCGTCCTTGTATATGCCCGAGTACAGGAAATGCGTATCATCCAGGATAACGTATTCCACCCCGGCCTTCACCAGGTCAGACGGCAGCCCCGGCTCCCAGACCCTCTCCGCTATCCACGCGCCCCTTGGCTTGAACGACATCTTGTCCTCTATATATGAGGAAAGCATCTTTATCTGCCTCACACGGTCGCCATCGGGGATGGAGGGAAGTATCGGTTCATAGAACCCGCCGCTTATCACTTCGACCTGACCGCGCGCGACCATGCCCTTGACCACGTCAATAAGCTCCGGCCGGCAGCGTTCCGCCCACTCAAGCAGGCATCCGGTGAAATGAAAGCTCATTTTTATATCGGGATATTTTTCCAGCAGTTCCAGGAACGGCATGTAACAGTTGTCGCAGGCCCGTTCAATGACAAAATCAAAGTTACCTATCGGTTGGTGAAAATGTATCGCCATCGCAAGATCCGAGCGCATGTGTGTCGTCCCCTTTCCCGCCTGCCCCATTAAGGGTTCAGCATATGCCTGTAAAGTTCGATGTACTGTTTCGCCGAGTTCTCCCACGAAAAATCACAGCTCATGGCGCGCATCACCAGACCATGCCACGCGTCCTTGTCCCGATATAACTGGTGGGCCCTCTTTATCGCCTTGAGGAGCGATTTTTCATCCGCCGGGCCGAACTTTATGCCGTTCGACCTTTCCTCTTCCTCGTCAAAATCCACGATAACGTCGTCAAGTCCCCCCGTGGCCCTTACAATGGGTATGGTCCCGTATTTTATGCTATACATGTGGTTAAGCCCGCATGGTTCGTATCGCGAAGGCATGAGGAACATATCACATCCGGCCTCTATCTTGTGCGCGAGCTCCTCGTTGAAATCATTACAGACGTGGACAATACCCGCGTACTTCTTCGCCAGCTCGGTGAAATCCCTGTTCGTTTTCTCGCTACCGGTCCCCAGGATGACCACTCCGAACCCCATATCCACTATCTTGTCCATTATCCCCGCCACTAGGTCCATGCCTTTTTGCGACGCCAGACGCGAAACACTTCCCAAGATAGGCCTGTCGACGGGCAATTCAAGACCCGTGTATGCTATCAGGTCTTTCTTGCACTCCATTTTCCCGCCCAGGGACCCGGAATCAAAATTGGTCTTTATGAACTTATCGTTCTTCGGGCTCCATATCGAGTAATCCGCGCCGTTCAATATCCCGTACAGCGAATCTTTCTTGACACGCAGGAGACCGTCCAGACCCGCCCCGAATTCCGGCGTCATTATCTCACTGGCGTATTTATGGCTGACCGTACTTATCAGGTCAGAAAAGATTATTCCGGCTTTCATGTAATTGACCATACCGTAGAATTCCAACCCCTCCATATTGAAGAACTCTTCCGGTACATCTATCTTGGACATGACCTTCCTGCTGAAAATACCCTGATAAGCCATATTGTGTATGGTAAAAAGCGTTTTTATCCCACTGTAAAAATTGTCTATGGACAGTTTCGTCCTGAGGTAAAAAGGCACGAGCGCGCTCTGCCAGTCGTTACAATGGATAACATCCGGTTTGAAACCCACGGCTTTCGTGGCCGCCAGCGCCGCTGCCGAAAAAAAGGCGAACCTTATGGCGTTGTCTGAATGGTCCCCCCGGGGCGTCCCGTACAGGCCTTCCCGCCAGAAGAATTTCTTGCAGTCCACAAGATACGTTGTCACTCCGGATTGCCTGCATGAATACACATCAAAATCGGGTATCCCGGTGAAAAGCGGGTGGTTCACATAAGTCGATTCCATCGTTATATCGAAATTGCCCTCGGCCACGTCCTTGTAGAAAGGCATTATCACCCTGACATCATGCCCCATCGCCGCCATGGTCTTAGGCAGGCTCCCCACTACATCCGCCAGGCCACCCGTCTTCGCGAACGGGAACATCTCGGAGGAGACAAAAAGCACTTTCATGGCCGAGGCCATCTCTCCCCCGCCGGCGCTGCCCGTAACCTTTTTGGCCTTCGGGCCGGCATGTATCGGCTGGGACAGATAATAAGGAGCTTCCTTCCCGTTAAGGACATACATGTTCGAAAGATGCATGCGGAAAAGGTCATCAAAAATAAAATTCAGTTCGGTCCCGAAATCGTCGTACCACCAGAACCAGTCACTTCCCTCGGCGATATACAACTCTTCAAGCGCTTCTTTCGACGGATGCCCTGAGCTCAAGAGGTCCTTACGGGCCTTCGCCAGGAACTCCCACGCCTTGTTCTTCTGCGGGGACCCTATCCATTTGTTGAAATTCCTGTCTATCCATGAACCGGAATAGAGCTTTTCGATCTTCTTCCGTTCCTTGTTGGCCTCGAGAAAACCACCGATAGTCACAAGCTCCGCCTCACGGCTGGCTATAAGTTGCTTGTATACTTCCGAAAGGAACCTTCTGCCGCCGTCCGGATAATAAGGCCAGGGGTTCTCCCCGTCAAGAATGATGGAGACGATATGCTGTCCATCGGCCTTGGAGACCGCTTTACCTATGTTCTTGATGTCATTCAACAGGTCAAGTGCCGCTTTTTTGGGAGGCATCCCCGAATACCTGAAGCTTATAGCGTTGGAAAGGTTGATGTCCCTGAACACCATGTCCACGCTTTGCCCGGCTTCTTCGGCCGTGAAAGCCCCGTATATCAGGTCCTGGCGCGGGACATCTTTCCCCCGGAAAGATTCAAGCACTATACCTTCGTCCGTGGCCAGCCATTTAACGCCGGCTTCCGCGAAAAGCGGTATTACTTTCTGGCTCACGCTGCCTTCCGAGGGCCACATACCCGCGGGTTTACGGCCGAACACCTTTTCATAAAGCGCTACCGACCTGGCGACATGTACCCGCGCGTCCTCAGTAAAGTCGTATCCCTGGCCATTCCCGTCGTTACATATAAGCGGCATTATCGGATGGTAAAAAGGTGTCGTTGATATTTCGATAATGCCCGCATCCTGCAGGCGTTTATACGTGGGAAGTATGGAAGAGACCACTTTTTTCTGTAGCCTTAGGAGCCGTTTCTTCTCGTCCTCCGTGTAGTCCCCGCCCTTCCTGAGGAGCTTTTTCACCAGGACGCTGTTATTCCTCAGTGTGAACCCGCACCATGCCAGGTTGAAGAACACCTGGAGGTCGCGCATATCCTGGTCGCTAAAATCGCGGGACTTGGACAAAAGCGTTTCCTTGCGCAAGTTCTCGCCTCTTCTCGCGAAAAGATCCTTGTATTTCTTTATGGGGGCTATGGCTTTCTCAAAATCACATGAGAAAAAATTCTTAAGGATGAACACCTTATCTTCGTCGTCCAGTGTCTGGGCGTCCTTGAGCGACAGGTCCAGGTACGTGTCCTCGATCTTGTCACTGCTTGATATATCCAGGAGCTGCCATATCAGGGAAGGCGTAAAATTAAAGGTACACTTGGCCTGCGGATATTTTTCCGACATTGATGCCATATCCAGATATGAATATGTGGAGTGGAGCCTCACCCATGGCAGGCAATACCTGCCCGAGACCATGTCCTTGTACAAGGGCTGGTGCATATGCCACAGAAAAGCCACAGAAAGTTTATTCGACATACATTCACGCCTTTTATATTATGTTATGCCAGATATAATACTGTTAAATAGTCCGCGTAGTCAAGGGGCATCTTAAGAACAGCCATACCGGCCGACAGCAGCCGTGGTGGGAAAGGGATCTATGCCGAGAATATCTCCTGGATAACTTCCATCACTATCTTTTCCACAAGATCGGGAGTGATCTCCTGCGGGTTATACGCCCCGATAAGCTGGCCCGTCATTCCTTTCGACGGCGCAGTGTTATAACTGTGTACCTCTATCTTGTTCTGGTATGTAGTGCATACGAACGAAAGCATCGGGGCATTGGACGAATTATAGGTCTTCCCGTCGGCCCTTTTGGGATATAACCTGAATATCGCGGCGGCGTCCTGCTTGCCTTCGCCCATAATATACTTTTCATCGCGTTCTTCCACTTTATAGTCATGCCCATGGGCCGTCATCTCACGGCCTATCGTTTCCAGGACCGGCCTTATGACCGTTGACCGGAGTTCCGTGAATCTCTCCAGGAACGCGTCCATAAGAGCGGCCGCTTCCTCCTGCTGTTTCTTGTCCTCGGCAAGTTTCTTCTCGTAATTGTTAAGCAGGCTGTCTATTCGCTGTTTCGTTTCTTCATCCATCATTAGTAACACCTTCCGTTTTGTCCCCTCCTGTTCCCTCTACCAAGTATTATACATAACATGAGGTACATTTCAAAAACTTTAATCCGTTACATTAACGGACTAAAAAGCTCGAAATCTGTTAAGAAAAATCAACGCGGATAGATATTGTTCTTCCTGGTAAAGAACGCGGGGGTCTGTATAACTTTCACGTTCTCGGATTTCTTCTCGCATCGTTCGGAATATGTAGTGCTATGATCGGCTGGAACGGAAATGGATGATTTGCGTGCGTTACGTTGTTCTTCCCACATGGCCAGGTGTTCCGGGAATCTTACCTTGGTGGAAACGCCTTCTCCCCAAAAGTTATTACACTTTCGCTCGTTCTTTCTCGTATTGGTCGATACCCCGGTTTTAAGGTATTCCATTTTATCGTCATGGATAGCGCGACCGTTCTCGAACACTACACCTTCTCCGGGTGACACACCCTCGATCACCTCCCTGGCAGTACCAGGCGACAGGAAAGCCTGCTCAACGCTTTCCGCGCTAAGGGTCATAAGAGCTGTCAACAAGACTGTTAAAATGTGTGTACGTATCATTTTATACACTCCATACTGTTTATTATTTTAACAAAAACAGGTAAAAAAGTAAAGAAAAATATTAAGATTATTTTATATATGGCTAACGGCGGGAAAAGCTCATTCCCCTTGCAGGATCTTAATGCTTTTTCGCACCTGATCGATAAAAACATCGACCATTTTCATCCATAAAGGCCGGGCCGTGGAATGTTCCATTATATAGACCGCCCTTACATCATAGAGCCCCGAATCCACCGCATCCGTATCTTTGCAGAAATCCACCTCTATCTCCTTCTCCCATATAGACTTACTCTTATCTTTAAGGGTGAATCTGAGGCATTTATACCTTTTTCCGTCAAAAGACGGTAAAGGATCGGAAATAAGGGCTATTACCCTCTCGTTCTTGTACCTATGTACGACCTCGTACTCCGACGCCTGCCCGTCGGACCACTTGATATCCTTGTCCGATATTTTCATATACCCGAATTTATCCATCACAGAGGACAGCGGCATCCATTTTTCGTTCAAGGATAATACGACGTCATATGAAATATATTCGTTCATTAGAAGCACTCCAATTACCAAAAGACATATCATCACGCATATCCTGAACAACATTACCACCTCCGGTATCTATACGTATCATCACTAATTGCTGCTGGCCTCTTCTACTACGACAGAACTTACAATAGCTTCGGCTTCTGGGAGGTATTTGCCGAATTCATTTTTCTCAGCCGTATATGTAAGATTATACGCTTTTTCTCCCGAGATAAAAGTATAGTTCCTCACCTTGAACACCATATCGGTCTCTCTTTTCCCTTCATATGTCACAAAGAACGTCCTGTGCCCGTTCATCATCTTCTCCCCGGTCTCCACAAGGTTAGATTCCCTTAGGGCCCTGGGTATCATATTGAGGGACCTCGCGTTGTACTCCTCAAAGCTTAAAGGCGCGCCGGACATATCATCTACCCCGATCACTACATTCTCCCCAAAAATATCGTTCTCATCAACAGGCGACAAGAACTGCACCATACCCCTGACTTCCCTCATCTTCCAGTTGGAAGGATACTTAGCCTTTAGCTCGTAAAAAGGGCTGTCATAATCAGTGGTCTCGCTATCTTCAGGGAAAGCCGGAACATCCACGGGCATATCACCCTGCGCATCCCCATCATTGATGTTTTCCGCGCCTTTAGGGCCTTTGCCGGCTTCAGACTCTCTTATTTTTGCTTCTTTTTCCAGAGATCTCGCGGTTTTTTCCCGTGCGCGGGCTTCTTCCTTCTCTTTTTTTGCCGCCGCTTTCTCCGCCTTTATTCTCGCTTTTTCCTCCAGCGCTTTTTGCTTTTTCTCCTCGCGGGCCAGCCTCTCCGCTTCCTTCTTCTCCTGGCGCCCGAGTAGCGCTTCCTCTTTCTCTTTCTTTTTTGCCTCTATCAGCGCCTGCTTCTCCGCGGCTTTCCGGGCCTTTTCGGCCTGTGGGGTTCCCACCTCACCTTTTCGCGTCTCTTTTTCCGCTGCCTTTGCGGCCTTATCCTGCGCGCGGGCTTCTTCCTTCTCTTTTTTGGCCGCCGCTTTCTCCGCCTTTATTCTCGCTTTTTCCTCCAGCGCTTTTTGTTTTTTCTCTTCGCGGGCCAGCCTCTCCGTTTCCTTCTTCTCCTGGCGCTCGAGCAGCGCTTCCTCTTTCTCTTTCTCTTTCTTTTTTGCCTCTATCAGCGCCTGCTTCTCCGCGGCTTTCCGGGCCTTCGCTTCCAGCGCTTTTTGCTTTTTCTCTTCGCGAGCGAGTCTTTCGGCCGCTTTCCTCATCTGGTTTTCGATCCGCGCGTCCTCTTTCTCTTTCTTCTTCGCCGCCGCAAGAGCCTGTTCTTCCGCCTTCTTCCTCGCCTTTTCCTCCAGGGCCTTCTGCTTTTTCTCTTCGCGGGCGAGTCTTTCGGCCGCTTTCCTCATCTGGCTTTCGATCCGCGCGTCCTCTTTCTCTTTCTTCTTCGCCGCCACGAGAGCCTGTTCTTCCGCCTTCTTCCTCGCCTTTTCCTCCAGGGCCTTCTGCTTTTTCTCTTCGCGGGCGAGTCTTTCGGCCTCTTTCCTTATCTGGCTTTCGATCCGCGCGTCCTCTTTCTCTTTCTTCTTCGCCGCC
>JAQUQS010000014.1:25982-45335 GCA_028715965.1 Candidatus Omnitrophota bacterium
TTCCGCCTTCTTCCTCGCCTTTTCCTCCAGGGCCTTCTGCTTTTTCTCTTCGCGGGCGAGTCTTTCGGCCTCTTTCCTTATCTGGCTTTCGATCCGCGCGTCCTCTTTCTCTTTCTTCTTCGCCGCCGCCAACGCCTGTTTTTCCGCTGCTTTCAAGGCCTTACCGGATGACCCGGGCCCCGACTCCTCCTTTTTTATTCCTTCACCTGCTGCCTTAGATGCTTTTCCGCGCACGAGGGCTTCTTCCTTTTCTTTCCTTGCCGCTTCTTTCTCCGCTTTTATCCTGGTCTTCTCTTCCAGAGCTTTTTGTCTATTTTCTTTCCGGGCGAGCTTTTCCGCCTCTTTTTTCTTCTGGCGTTCGAGCCTCGCGTCCTCTTTCTCTTTCTTCCTCGCCGCCGCGAGCGTTCGTTCCTCGACTTCTTTCCTGGCCTTTTCAGCCTGCCTGGCCTCTTTGAGGATCTCTTTTTCTTTTAGCATCGCTTCTTTATTTGCCTTCTTTTCCGCCGCGGCTTTTACACGAGCTTCCTCTTTTTCCCTGATCGTCGCTTCTTTCTCCGCTTTTATCCTCGCCTTGTTCTCCAGGGCCTTCTGCCTTTTCTCCTCGGCCAGCTTCTTGGCCTCGAGCCTTTTCAATCTCTCTTCCATTTTCCTGTCCAGAGCGACCTTCCTGCTCTCTATCCTTTTCAGCGTTTTTTCCTTATCACCTCTTTTAAGCCTGTACGCGTCAACGGCCGCGTCCTGTACATCAGCGGTTTTCTCTTGTTGGACGTTATCCTGATCTATCGCGACCGCGACATACCCTCCGGGGCCAGCGGCCACAAAGACCAGGGTGCAACACGCAATGAATAATACCAGGTGTTTCTTCACTGAACTCCTTTCCGATCTATCTTTTCCGCTCAAGTATCACTACCTTTCTGCCGGAATCCATCTTTATGTGGAAGTTATTCAGGAACGACATCCCCAAAAGACCCTCGGTCCCAGGATCCAGGACCGACACTTCGGATATGACCGCTTTTACGTTGTTGGCTTCTATTCCACCTACTACGACAGAATCCAGGAGCACCATACGACCCTGAGTAACACTTCCGTCAGTCCACCCCATCTTGACGGCCTTTGATATCGCCTTATCTATATTGAGCACCCTTTGCGCGGTGGCTGGCGTAAGAACCACATAAGGCGACCCCGTATCCAGGATAAGATCGACACGCGAAGTCCCGTTCAATAGAGCCCCCACCGTTATCCTGTCCGGATCGCCGTACCTGATCTCCGTTCTCCGCACGCCCTTCTTGTCCTTTTCCAAAGACCCGGTCATTTCATCCAGTACTTTTGTCCTGGCTTCCCCCGCAAGGGCTTCTATGTTCACCACGTCCCGGACCGGCACCCCAACACTACCTCCGCCGATATCCACGGTAAGTTCTTTACCGTTGCGGGATAGTATCACGCCCTTCAGGTTCATACCGTTCTTCAGGTTTATCAGGACTATCTCCTTGCTCTCGAGATCGCCTTTATCCTCACCTTTGGCCTTGTTATAAGCCTCAACGACCACATCCCTGGCCTCCAGGAAGAACTGTTGTATCTCTATCTGGAACCTATAGATGAGTGCCAGGATAAGTCCTGAAATGAATATAACAGCTCGCCAGTTAAAGTCGGATCTGCCGGTACCGATAACAATATCCTTTCTTTTTTTATGTAGTATATCATATAATCACCGGTAAGAAAGTATTATGAATGTCTTTATTTCGGGGCTGGACTCGCATGAAAATCATACCGGCAAAGAACCGAACGGGACGGAAGATCAGGGTCCTGTTCAGATGGTCAGGCCAGAACAGGTACACCATATCCTATCTCATCGGCGTGATACAGGACGCGTTCCCGTCAAGCACGGTCTCCATACTTTCGGCCGAAACCCTCAAGGACATCCGCGAATACGCGTCCGCGGACACCGGCATAACGATCCTGGCATACTCTTTCTGTTCCAACCGGGCAGCCATGGTCAAGAAAGAGATCTCCACGATCAAGAAGGATCTTCCCCGGCTCATCGTCATCTGTGGAGGACCTCACGCTACCGCTTTACCCGGGACATTGCTCGAAGCGGGAGCCGACTTTGTCTTCAGGGGAGAAGCCGAGGAGTCCTTCCTCGGGTTCCTGGAGAATATCACCAGAACGGGACACATCCCGCAAAAAGGGATCATTAACGCCCTTCCCCTCAAGGACTTCAACTCATACCCGCCCTTTGCCTACAAAATGGCCTTTTTCACTCCGATCGAGATCCGGCGAGGCTGTCACGGGACATGTGGTTTTTGCCAGACACCCCGGATCACGAACGGCATTAAAGAACGCGACATGGACTATATCGTCAAATACGCGTCGCTTATGGTGAAAGCCGGGCGCGACAGGATAAGCTTCATCACCCCGGACGCGCTGTCATACGGCTCCACTCGCAAGAACGACATCCGGCTTGATCTCCTTTCGGGAATGCTTGAAGCGGTAAGGTCCACCGGGCTCAGGATAAACCTCGGGATCTTTCCATCGGAAGTCTCTCCGAAACGGCTGGCGTCCCACCCGGAAGCGGCGGACCTCTTGAAAGAATATGTCACGAACAGCAAAATAGCGCTCGGAGGGCAGAGCGGGAGTGACCGGGTACTGGAACTCATGCGCAGGGACCACACAGTGGATGATATCCTCCGGTCCGTACACATCCTGAGGAGATCCTCTTTCCTTCCGGTAGTTGATTTCATATTAGGCACCCCGGGAGAAAGCTTTAAGGACCGGGGCAAGACGCTGGAACTCATACGTTCCCTGGTAAAAAAATACCGTATACGCGTGAACCTGCATTACTTCATCCCGTTACCCGGCACACCCATGGGAAAAATGCCGCCGGAAACTATCGAGAACAGCATAAAGAACGCGGTGTTCGACCTCATGAAGAACGGGCATGCTATGGGTGATTTTTTCGAGCAGGCGAAATTCTGCGGGGTCTAGGGCTTTTACGGGTATAGCGCGCGCCCTCGAGATAAGGACGCGCGCTATACATATTCATTCCCCGAAAACCTGAGAATCTATTACCGGGGCATAACCTTCGGGGACAGCCACGGGAAATGTCGCCACTTCATACACCCCGACAAGTCCCCTCAAAAGAAGAGCCGCGATACCGTCGAACGTGCCCTTTGCGGCGCCGGTCGCTATCCCGTCCTCCTTACTTGTATCAACCACGTGTTTTGGCAGTTCGAACACCGCGGTCGTAACGTTCATAAGTCCCCTGCCAAGTTTGGTCACCGGATTATCCTCAGCGTGCGCCACCGGACATCCCATGAGAACAACAGCCACGATCACTATCGTGTATACAGTTTTTTTCATTCTCCTCCTCCCCCAAGGTTATCATCCTTATACAAAACCCTACTCTCCGGGCTTATCTCGACCGCGCAATATATCGAATATAATGTCACTGCATTTCCGTTTCAAGACCTTCCTGCCCGCGCCCGCGGAATAAAGGTGGTCCAGGGCGGAGACACCTTCCTCGGGCGAGAACGATTTCCTGTCTATATCCAGGGACCTGCAGACACTCCTCACCAGCGCCAGTTTTTCTTTCTTGTCGTATTTTTTCCAATCATACCCGTCGGCACTGAGGTCCGCCGGGAAGGCCCGGACCGGCAATACGAATAAAATGACCAACGTAGCTAATATCCGGACAGCCCTCATCGTGTATTTCCTTCTATACCACCTGCGGCTGCCTTAAGCTCCAGGGACCTTTTCACTATCTTATGCATCTCCGGGCTTTCCCCCTTGCCTACCTTGACCAGGAAAGACGCGATGCTGAGATTGGCCCGGACAGTGAAGAACGCGACCTCGGCCATGAATTCCGGCGTGTTATTCGCGGCGGACCTGATGTAGCTGTTCAGGAAATCCGACTCATACTTGCTCAAAAGCTCAGGATACCCACTGACCTGGTTCCTCAATTGTGCTATGAAATACCCCACGTCGAACGCCCTGGGCATCAGGATGGAACTGTCAAAATCTATTACCGAGATAAAAAGTGTGCCAATATCATGCGTCAGGTCCTGACCGATTATGATGTTCTTGGGATGGAAATCACCGTGGTTCTGTACAAGCCCATCCTTGCCGCCAAGCAGCATACGCTCCTCCTCCGCCGCTACCCAGGCGATCAGAGATTCCATCTCTTTAAGATAAGGACTATGCGTATCGTTGAATATCCTGCCATACCGTTCGAATCGGTTACTCTCTTTCTCAACGGTCTCATTAATCTCATCGATGAATATCCCGGCGTCATGGAACCTGGCAAGCCACTTCGCCGCAAGTTTCACATATTCGGACGCTATCGACGGACTTACGCTGCCCATAAGGTCAAAAAGCCTCTTACCACGCTGCCCTTCTTCCATGAGGGACATGTCCTCCTCGTTCACGCTCATCATCCTGGGCACCCTGTAGACCGGACCGCCAAAAGCCCCGGCGCGCAGCTTTTCCGTAAAGTCCGCGGAACGCCGCATTTTCCTCCATTTTTTACTTTCCCTCACTTTCTTTACGATTATCCTGTCACGCACCTCATCGTCACCTTTTGTTCCAAGGGTTATCTCCGTGACCACTATATTGCTTCCGGCACGTGGTATCTCCTTGAAGAATGGCCTGCAACGGCCTCCTTTTATCTCAAGCGCGAGTTCATTAGCGTTCTTTACGGGATGGTCGAACTGTGTGGGCAATTTACCCGCTACACTGATATCATGCGTGTCCGAGCCGGACGTAGCCGTGAACTTGTACCGGTGCCAGTGCAAGAGGCCTCGATAGTTCTCTTCTATGCTATGATTGTTGCTGAAGATCTCCAGCGCGTCTATCCTGGGGTCCAATATCCTGTCTTCCGCGGGCATCTTTCCTGAACGAAAAGGATGAGCCCAGACTAAAGCGGCTTCCGGATATTCCCGTTTCAGGTCGTCTATACTGATGGTCCCTGTAAGGCTCCGATCCGCGCCAAAGACCAGTACATGGCCGATATCGGTTTCGGCCTCCTGCCCCGGGAAAATAAGAAAACTACTGTCCACTTCCGCGAGCTTCCGGAGCTCCTCGATCTCCTGCGGGCTCCACAGATAACAGTGGTCCGTCAGAACGAGCCCCTGGATACCTTTGGCTACTATCTTCTTGACCAGGGCTACGGGGTCTACATTACTGCAGGCGGAATGTTTTGACGTATGAGCGTGTAACTCTAAAAGCATGGTGAAATTATATCACAGTGCCTCACCCCGCCATAGCCTTTTTGTCCCGGGTACCAGCCCCAGCATTTTTTATGAAAGTAAAAATATGGGGACTGGTACAGCTCAGAGTTATGCCCCCGCTGATGTACCTGTCTCCTTAAAAACGAGGGACTGGTTTTCCTGAACCGTTCACTCCTAGCTTAAACCTGTCCAGAGATTTATCAAATGCTTGATTTGTTAAATTTAAAAAAGTTTGTTGTCTTCTGGACGTGATCGTGTATAATGAACAATAAGTAAAATTTAATAAAGTTATATTCTGGAGCATATGGGGAAACACATATTGCGAAGTAAAATAATAACTTCTTTATTCATAATGCTTTTTACCCTTGGGCAACTATCGGGTCTGACCGGTAGCGCTTATGGCCTCAGCGTACAACCCCTCACTTCCCCGTTATCCGAAAAAGCCGAGAATGAGAACGTCATAAAAACTTATGTCGTGAGCCGCGTCCTTCCCGCCCTGAGAAGTTCCGGAACTTCCAGTGAGGAAGAACTTAACGCGGCATTATCGACACAAACGCTTTATTCCGCCACGCCCGGAGAGACCAGGCGTATCCAAGTACTTAAGATACAACCTTTCAATGAGGGACTTTACACCATATTCCTTACAGTGAACGGGGAATTTTTCAAGGCTTCAGTATCGATATCTTCCGGCGATATTATCGTATCCGCGGCCCATCTGGACGTAGACACTTTTCCGGCATCTTCCACGCTTGAGATAGATCCCAGGGCTAAGCGTATCGCCTCCAAATATCGCGGAAGGCAATCCATCTCGGTCGACCAGACCGACCTGCCGATCCTTTCCGCTTCCCTGCTTGATCTTCTTACAGCCGCCGGACATACGGGACTGTTCCGGGATATACCCGGAGCGAACGCGTACCTCAGAAAAGCATCACAACACGCGCATGATCAGGAACCGTTCATGTCCTGGACGGGCCATGACATAACACTTGAAAGCATGCTGGCGGCTGTCATGGATAACCGTCCCGACCTGGGCAACGATATCTCCTCTCTGTGTTTCGCGATCGGCAGGGTTTTCTATTCCATGCGAAGTAATCCCGTTGTAAAAAAAGAAGCGGACAGGAAAAGTGAGTTATTCTACCGGCTGGCCCATCAAATAAGGCCTGACGATTTCACTTACCATGAGGCCTGGATATGGTCCCTCTACCACTCAAAGAACAAACAGGCGGCCAGGACGGAATTCGCGTCCCTGATGAGGGTCCCTTCGCTGTCCCCAAAACAAAAACGCATAATCAAGTCCCACCTGGCTTATGATCATTTCAATGAAGCGTTCGCGATCATACGCCACATGACTCATGACCGATCGAACTTTTACGGCAACCTTTCCCACGCCGAAGAACTTTTAAGTCAACTCGACGCGCTTCTACCAACCATGGAAATTATGGGCTATCCACGCGTTATGTCGGTAAAAGGCATGGGATACTGTCTTCTCGCCCGGCTCATGAAACTGGACCTTTCTTCACGCCATAAATTCGCCGGGACTGCCGTCAAATCCGGGGACGCGCGGTCCCTCGTACTGAGGATATTCTCGAACCTGGATAAAAGTGCCGGATGGCTTACCAGAGCGGTCGTTACGGCTGATACCATACAGGCCACCCACACCGATGTGGACGAACGCCAGTTGGAACACGCCGCGAACATGCTGAGCGAAGGAGTAGAACAGGCCTATCCCACGATGTCTTTCTGCTGGCAGGAAATAACCTCTGGCAACATGTCCTTTCCCGACCCCGAAGACATATCACATATATCCGACGCCCTGGACGGTTGGACATTGAATAATATTTCCGCTTTACGTGCCCAGGCTACCAGCGCCATACACCGCCACAAAAAAGACGTTTCAAAGCTCAAACTATGGGTCAAAGCTCATCGAAAAGCGTACACACGGGCAAGGGCATTCCTATGGGACCGCACTACGCCCTTTTCGGACGACACGGACGCCTTAGCCGATATGCGACGCGCGATAGCGTTATCCCTTGAGCGGGATATCCCGGACCTTTGTGATACCCCGGAAGGGACCGAACAAATGATGGCGTCCATAGCGGATGCTACCGTGGCATATATCGTAGAAGCTGCCGGACTGGACGATGTCGGGCTGGCCGCGCTCAACATAATGAGGGGACTGGACACCCCGGACCGAACACTAGGCAGGATCATTGAGCTTCTTCCCTTGCGGTTCCGCGAGGAAAAAGACAATGTATTGAAACATAAAATAAGAAACGTAGCCGCATTCCTCGACATCACCATAACAAAGGACAGACCGGCCCCCAGGGAAGCCCCCGCTCCCGTCGAGGCCGGGGACGACATCTTATCCGCCATCGATACGGAGACGCTCGCGCATCTGAGAAAAGAAAGCGCCACGGACACACAGAAAACGCTTCTCTCTTTCATGACCAGCAAAGACTGGCGTTTCAGGCTTTTCGCGACCGTTTCCCTCGGCGATACCGGCGCCAGGAACCCTAACGTGAAACCCGCCCTGGAGACCGCCACAAAGGACGCGCACTACCTGGTAAGATACGCCGCCCACACAAGCCTGGCCGGCATGAAAGAACCCGGACACGATCTTTTCATGACCATTTACAGGGCTATCGCGAAAGGCGATCCAGCAACCCTGGCGACATTATACAAGACCAGGAACGCTTCTACACGATCGACGATAATGGCCGGGACCTCGGAATCTTCCCCGTCAGTAAGGATAACATGCCTGCGGGCTTTACCACCCAGTTCCCGCGACAGGGAAAGTTTCGCCGTCATCAACCGTGCCCTGTCAGATCCAGACCCGGACGTAAGGCACGCGGCCGCCGATATCGTCGCTTCGGTAAACACCCTTAAACAGAAAAAACTTGAGGAACTCTTCGCCCCGGACGGGAAAACCTCCCTTATGGTACGATTGGCCCGTCTCAGAAGCGCATATGTACATATCCACCCATGGTACGACCGTCTCAATAACGGTAACCGCGCGATAGCGGACGATGCCGCGGCCTCACTGGAATGGCTGGAAGAGTACTTGCCGGCCATCTGTTCCCGAGCCGCAGAGCTGATGGCCGATCCATCAGCGTGGCAAAAGAGCTTAAAGGATTTCTCATCGCATTACTACGAAGCCTCTTCATATCTTGACGAGCTAGAAGAGAAGACCTCTTCCCTGTCAGAGCACATATCGCAAATTATCGCATCAAGGATATCCCTGTTGAACAAACAAGTCTCAGCTTCACGGGAAAACCTCGTAAAAGTAAGGGTTGAACGCCTTACAGACGATTTCCTGATATTGGACAACCTGCTGGAGAGCATGAACTCGCTCACCGACCCCGGCAACGAAGAGGGATATCTTTCCATATCAGCGTTCGACGACCTGGGTCTGGAGGTATCGACAAGACTTGAGAACATCGACCTGTACGCCCTGGCGCTTGAGACATACAAGGACATCCTCTCCACGATAGACGAGGGCCAAACAGAAGCGCTCCGCATTTCCCTGCTGCTCGACGATTTCCAGATCCTCGATCGATATATGAACACGCTCGAGGATTTCCGCAACGACTTCCTTCTAGCGGAAGCGTTCAACTATAAATGTTTTGACGAGATAACGGACGATAACGTGTTGCGTTTCTGCGCGGACATACCCGCAAGGACAGCGTTCCTGCGGTCCCTCAGGGAAACGATCGACACAGAAAAGGCCGAACTGGAGTCCTTTAAACAGAATGCGCGCGCCATGGGTGGCCCCGACGCCGCGATCGAGCAGGCGAGCCAGGAAATACTCGCGCTTATCATCGCCGACATGGGCGCCTCTCCTCAAGGCAGCCTTAACATCATAGACTGGGGAACGAACATACACCTTTCGCCCCTCACCTCGGGATCCATCGACTCTTTCCTCTCGGGCGTGAAAAAGAAACTCGAAACGGCACGTGCGATAAAAATACTCGGGATAAGGGCCGCCGCGACACTCGCTCCCCTGGAAGCGTTACGAGGCTTCTTTCCTGACAGCACGCTAGATGAGAACGAAGCCGAAATAAGGGGGATCTCACGGGAAATGGAAGAGGCCTTTGACACATTGGGCGAATTCAATCCAATGGAAAGCGATTTCGAGAGCCGCGTAATAGAGACCGAACTGCGTATCGCCGATCTAGAGGCACGGCTCAGCGGCATCGAGACCTCGTTGCTCTCCCAACGGCTCGCCCTGGTGACTAAACAGGTAAAACCCCTGGTAT
The DNA here is from genome assembly GCA_028715965.1 of Candidatus Omnitrophota bacterium. Taxonomy (NCBI): domain Bacteria; kingdom Pseudomonadati; phylum Candidatus Omnitrophota; species Candidatus Omnitrophota bacterium. Next base: position 35,461 of record JAQUQS010000014.1, read on the forward strand.
CGCTCATAAGCATATGGGCTGATTCCTGGCTCGACCCTTCTTTCAGGCCCTCGGACCTGCAGCAAATACGCACGACCACAAAAGAACTCTCATCACTTATGTCCGAATCACCTTCGTCCGCTGAAGGCATACGAAAGCTTTCTTCCCGCATGATCGCTCGGATGAATAAATTGATAAGTTCCGTAGACCAGATGTCACAGGCTTACGGTGTACAGTTCTTCAACCCCAGAAGAGACATTGTGCTGAACGCTTTCAGGCGCAACACACTGGACTTTATACGAAGCTCCATAGAGGCGGCCGAGGGCGCGGAGATGCGCCATGAGGGCTTCAATCTTCCCATCGTCCATATCGTTGTCCCGTATTTCGACGAACAGGGCCTGATAGCAGATGCCGAATGTGTGGCTTTTTATAACTCCCCTTCCGAGCTCGGCGCCATAAGCTTCACTACAGCAAAAGTAGCCGAACCACCCTTCCACCTTAACGAAGATGCCGTTTCGATCGTGTCCGGCATGCTAGATGCCCTTGGCGATGGTCCTGACACATCCCCTGTATTCGGGCTGCTGGCTGACCTGGACAGACAAAAAAGGGTCCACAACGCAATGATCACATCCAACGATCCGAATTTCGCGGGTATAGTCCTTCCCTTCGAATATGTTACCGGCATGTTCACAAGGTCACTGCAACACTATGCGGCACTTATGAACATGTCGGACACGAGCGGGATATCACCCTCGGTCCCGGTCCCGCTCGACAAGGTGTTCGCCCGCTTCGCGGGAGAAGGGCTTCTCGCGTCAGAGAGAGAAGTCCCTTTTTATGCCGAAGACCTTCTCGCAAAGCTTATAGAAAAACATACCGCGCTAGAAACACGTGAAAGCGATGGTGAAGCGGACGAATATGACACCCTGGTCAAAGAACACCTTTCAACGGTAATAACGGCGTATATATCATGGCTCAACAGGTACAAATCCGGGGACAACTCGACCCGCGCCCAGTTCCTGAGATCAATGTTGACGCTTTTGAACAAGACATCTTCCGGTGCATATCCCATGCCGGGAGAGGACACGGAGCCCCCACAACCCATACTTACAATGGATGAGGACCATGCCGGCAGTGTTAACCTTTTCCGCTTCTATCCTCCTGTCCGGGATTATAGCGGTGTATATTATGACCCTAAACACATGCAATTCCGCGCCGCGGACACGGAGCTCGGCAAAAAAGGTCTTCTCCTGGCCAAGGCGCTATCTATGTCCCAGGATTCCTTCATGAGCGCGCTTTTAGGCGATCCGTTCGACACCCTGCGCGATAAGCTTTCGGATACGGATGCTCCGTGGCTCAAGGAGTTCAATGAGACGTTCTCCCTTCTGGCCGGGGACAATACCATACACATATCGGTCGTCAAGGACCTGCCCGTGAACTCCATGCGTTCAGGAAAAACAATATTGTTCAACGAGGATTTCATTGATTTCATACTCGAGAACATATGGACCGATGACGCCGCGGCTTTCGTCCTCGGGGAACGCGTCATGCATGAATTCGGCCATATCGCGCACAGGGGCCGCGGGCTTACGCGTCTGGAAGAAGAAGTCCGCCAGATAGAAGCGGATGTGCTCCTTTACGAAAGGACAGTCCTTAACAATCCCGAAAACGCGGAAATGATCGGAAAATTCACTGATATCATGGTCAAGTCCGGCGGTTATGAGAAAAAATTCAGCCGCATGTTCAATTCGTCACAACTGTTCAGGAACATCGCCCATTGGGCGGAACTTATAGAAAAAGGCGTCGACCGGGATAAGGTCCGCGCCGAAATAAGGGTTTTCGCGAAAAAGATCCTGTCGGATATGATAATAGTACCTTCAGACACCAATCTTTTTCCGGCGGCACCCGAACAGTCCTTCTCCCTTTCCCTGGCCCTGGCTAACAACTACGCGGGGCGCCTTATGGAAAGCGACGTAACGCTCCTTAACAATGTCGATACGCTACCCCAGCGCGACCTTGCGCGTACCCGTCGCGTATTGATATCATCCTCCCTTATCCCCGGATGCCAGAAGAACATGATATACGATATCAACCGAGCGTCCAGGAAAGCCTACGACAACGGGTTTACCCGCGACCTCGTCGAGATCAAACCCTTGAGTTATCTCCACAACCAGCATTCCGACGAGAACACCGACATCGTGATGCTCCTGGAAAAAGAAGATACCCTTATGTTCTCCACCAGAGAAAAACACCTTGTATTTGAAAGGAACGCGGCTTCTCCCGTGCTTATAAACGGGCTGGTAGCCGCCGGCAGGGCCGTACTTTATAACGACCTGAACGCGTTGCGGAACATCATCGCGCTCTTAAGCGGCATGGACGCGGACGACCTTCCTTCCGCGACCGAACTGGGGCGCTACATGGAAAACAACCGGGAAGAGTTCGCCAGGGCCCTTACGATAACACTACCCGGCATAAGCCTCGCGAGCCGCGACATAGAGGAACTCAACCGCAACCTCATGCACCTCTTGCAGTTTGCCTGATCCCTGCCAGCAAGGTCCGTTCCGCTATCTGCAGTTATTCGTTGAAATACTCTTCGCCGAACTTCTTAAGCGCCTTCTCGAGTTCGTCCGCGTTCGCCACGTCCAGGCCCTGCTTGGTCTTCATCGCGTAATACATGGCCCTGTGAAGAAGCTCGAGCTTAACGGTGTATGATTCGCTATCCGTCTCGGGCTTCAATCTCTGCGCCATGAAATAATACGCGATAACATCGCTTATCTTATCGGCATGGACATCCTTATTGTTCACCCAGCGCACTATCTGGTTATAATCAACGGGTAAAGCGGCTGAGAGTTTATTTATCATCTCGATACATTTACGGACGGTCTTGAGGTCCTCCAGCATCATATCTATACGCATATGGTCGTCGTATATCCCACATGGCACTTGACAATGTGCCTGGACCGTTCCCGCTACCGGGATCATGGCCGCCAGGAACACCAGCGCGGCCGCAACAAATGAACATATCCTTCCCATACATACCTCCTTTTTTAGGGCCAGCATTGTCAATTATATATAAGACAGGGGCTTGTTGCTAACAAAAAATGGGTGTTACGCGTATACCCGAGTTCCCTTGTATTACCAGGCCGCTTCTGGCATAATAGTTTTATAGCGATCCCTCGCCACGGACATGGGGCGCGCGACAAAAACAAAGGGAAAAATGAATAGCGCTGAATACGAAAAAGAATTAGAAGAATTGCGACGGGTAGCGGAAACCCATAAGGTCCTAAATAAATTACTGCAGTACTCCATTGGCACTACTGCCCTGCCGGAATTCCTTGAATTCTGTATCGATAGCATAACATCCGCCCCGCTTTTTCCCGGGGAACAAAAAGGCGCTATTTTCCTGGTGGAGGACGGTTCGGACACTTTGGTCATGAAAGCCCAGAAAGGGCTCGCGGAACACCTCCTCACATCCTGTGCTAATGTTCCTTTCGGACAATGCCTTTGCGGCCATGCCGCGGCCACACGCAAACTGGTCTATACCAGCCACGTCGACGAACAGCACACAACGAGATATGAAGGCATGCCTCAACACGGCCACTATTGCGTCCCGATACTGTTGGAGGACAAACTCCTGGGGGTACTGAATCTTTACGTCAAAAAGGCCCACATAAAAAATAATGATGAGGTCGATTTCCTTACCGCCGTGACCGATGTCCTTGCCCTGGTCATTAATAACCATCTCATGGAGGAACAGATAGGCAAATTCCAGGTCCAGTTGCTCAAATCCGGCAAGCTGGCCTCTATCGGCCAGCTTGCCGCCGGCATAGCCCATGAGATCAATAACCCGATAGGTTTTGTGGGCAGCAATCTCAATACATTCACTAAATATATGGACAATTACGCCAGGCTTATCGAAGCGACGGATGCCCTGAGAAGGGCGATAGACCGAAAAGACACGAAGAGCACCAAGGAGATAAGTGAGAGGATAGCCTCGATAGAGAAGGAAATAGACATGGATTTCGTCTCAAAGGACATTGGCGACCTCATAAAAGAGAGCAAGGACGGTATCAGCCGCATTAAGGACCTCATCTCCGACCTCAAGACGTTCACACATAGTTCCGGCAACGCTCCCGAGACGGTCTGCGTGCAGGATGTCATTGAGAATGTCCTGAAGATCGTATCTCATGAGATCAAGAACAAAGTGGAGATCTCCAGGGAATACCTTAACACCCCCTGCGTGAATTGCGACCCGCAGAAACTCGGGCAGGTCCTCGTGAACTTAATGGTCAACGCGGCCCAGGCCATCGAAAAAAAGGGGATCATCTCGATAAAGATATACCCTGATGGCGGATATTCATGTATAGATATTTCCGACACGGGTTCCGGCATACCGCGGGATATCATAGGCAAGATATTCGACCCATTCTTCACCACCAAAGCATCCGGTATCGGGACAGGTCTGGGCCTCAGCATATCCAAAGACATAATCCACCAGATCGGCGGCGACCTGCTGGTCCGCTCAGAGGTCGGCAAAGGCACCACCTTCACCGTAAAATTACCGATACAACAGTGACCAGCCCCCCCCTAAAATGTAGAGAGGCCCGCAGGTGTTCATGCGGGCCCCGTAAGAAAAGGATCAGAATCTATAAGCTACGTTCACCTCACCACCATAGGCATCCAGGGAATTATCCGGCCAGAACACCTCATTATCCCTGTTGCCGCCTTTCAGCCTCTGCCATTCGGCCCTGAAAAGAAGCCCCACGACCCAGTTCTCGTCTATACTGTACTCTACGCCTGTATCCAGGTTTATATAATAAGAACCTTCTTTGCCTTCTATCCCGCCGCCTATACTGTTATGCGCGTAATCATAAAGCACGATACCCCATATGGGTTTAACGAAAAGAGCCAGTTTTTCGTTCACCATGAAGTCAAATTTACCACCCAGCTCCAGCGCGTGGATATAAAAATCCTCGTCCACCGTATCGGTGATGGTTATCGTATTCAATATGTTAAAATTTGTGCGGGTGAACCGCATGAATTTATAATTGTATCCAATAAGCGGGGTGAGATACATGTTAGGTTCGGATGACGAGCCCATATCGAGCGGTACCGCCCATCCCAGCAGGAACCCGGAATCCAGCGCCCAATATTTCATATCGTTGGTCTGATATCTGGCACCGCCTACATCCCATGTCTCGGAATCCTCGCTGGTAAATGAGAATCCGACCCGCATTTCCCCTTCCCAGGACTCATGGTCGTACTCTTTCAAGGCAAGTCCTGTCCTGTTGAGGTACGCCGACCAGTTCGAGTCCAGCTGGGTCCCGGAAAGGTCTTCACTTTCCTTATAGGTAACATACCCGCTGTAACTCTCAACATCCACTTTCCAGGCCACCGCCCATGCGGTGGCTTGCATAGCAAATACCAGGACGATACATGCTATCCCCAAAACTATCGACTTTTTCCCCACGGCACTCCCCCCTTTACTTTTCTCCACAGTGAATAAGTAACTTTCCGCCTTACCATCTACGTATACTTAACCACAGTTTTGATAAAATTTCAATCTTTTTTTGCATTTATAATAAGACAAGGCCGGTGTCAGAATGGAATGTTAAATAATTAGGGACGTTTCTCGAATCAATCCCCGGTCGTAAAAACTCCCAATCTCCGGTCTGTCCCCATTTTAATCCCAGGTATGTCCCTATCATATATTTTTGCAGCACTTTCACTTTAAGTATTGTCTCTATATATAGGGTGATATCATGGTGCGTACATCAAGAATCTATATGGAAAATGCATGTTACCATATCGTCTCAAGAGGAAATCAAAAACAATTTATTTTTCCCCATGACGACGATCTTGAAAAACTTTTATCTATTATAAGAAAATATAAACTCGCTTTCAAAGTCAAAATCTATTCTTATTGTATCATGGGAAATCATTACCACATACTGTTAGATCCTCCCGACATTAAGGCACTTACCAAGCTCATGCAAGGTGTAAATATGTCCTATACCCAGTACTATAACTATAAATACAACAAATGCGGTCATTTATGGCAGGGAAGGTATAAGAGCTATATTATTACTAAAAACTCGTATATGTATAACTGCGTTAACTATATAGAATACAATCCCGTTAGAGCAAATATTGTCGATAAACCCGAATCTTACAAATGGTCCAGTTATTGTGGCAGAAACGGCCTATCTCAGGACCTACTTCTTGACCAGATAACCCTTTAATGGACGACCGAGAATACAATGTTCGAGGAAGTATCCCGAACCCTATTGAGGGGACAGACCTGGGATTACTTTTGTACCAGACCTGGGTTTGATTCCTCCCACGACCCAGGTTCAACTTGAGAAACGTCCCTACTCGTTACGAACTCTATTGAGGGGACAGACCTGGGATTACTTTTGTACCAGACCTGGGTTTGATTCCTCCCACGACCCAGGTTCAACTTGAGAAACGTCCCTACTCGTTTACTCGTTTCCGTACTACTCGCTACAGAGATTCACGACTTCTGTCAGCCCCGATTCCATTGAAGATAACATTTTTTCTGCATATCGATCATTAGGATTATACTTCAAGTATAATTTCAAATCTTCTTTGGCCTCCTCTTCCCTTTTTAGGTATATTTTGGCTACAGCTATAAATTTTAATGCTTGACCATTTGGATGCAATTTATTTGCATACTCATATTCTTTTAGGGCTTTTTCAAAATTTTGTGAATCCATATAATTCTTAGCTTGAATCATTCTTGCCATAACATTATCAGGTTGGATTTTTATCAGCTTATTTAAATATTTTACTGAATTCCGCCATGATCCTTTAATATCTAAATCGTGCGCATAGCTATAGCATTTGCCTAAGTAAAATAACACCTCTGGATTATCTGAATCAGTTTGATAATACTGTTCGATGTACTCAATTATCTTTCCCAGTTTATCTCTCACATTTGATTTAAATCTTTCATCCTTACTTAGATATATTGGCTCTCCTAAAAAATACTTTTCTATTGATTTTAAATTCACTATAGCTTCAAAGTATAATTTACTTTCTTCAGTATCACTTAAAGATAAACCCATTTGATTCAGGCTAAGAACAAAAAGGATACCAATACATAACAATTTTAATCTCATAACTTAATCCTACTTATCACCGGGAGGGATAACTTCTCCTGTGTCTTTGTGTACTTTTACTGCATATTGAAAATATGCATCTTCCGTCTTATAGTAGTAATTATCTTTCGTTATATAGTAGTAATCTCCTCTCAAAAAAGTCCAAATCTGTGCCATATCATCTCCAGCTGAATTATATCTGGAATCTCTACTTTTTTTCCTTAACGAAAAAGAAAGATCAAGATAAGGTTCAGCTAACTTTATCGCCTCTTCTTGAGATATATTGTTATCTTTCGAAAACTTACTATATCCTTCTGGATATGGTCCCTTCTTCAAACACCCTCCTAATAAGACACTAACAATTATAACAAAAACTGTCAAAGACAAATAAGTTTTTTTCATTAGAAATCCTCCATATTTTGGACATTAACGCTTATGCTTGCTTGCAAACTATAACCTAGATCGCGTATTTAATAAGCTAATTTCTATTATATCACCACTTGAGTCTTCAATCCTAACACTTCTATGCCCATCAGGCAAATATATTTCTTCCAATATTTTGAAATTACTATACCCCAGAACTTCAGTAATTTCATATTCTAAAAGAGCATCTGCAAAATCCTGTGGATTTGAAAAAGGCCTATCAGCATATGGCAACCAAATCCCTAATTCTTCCGCAACATTCAAAGCAAGATCTGTGCAGTTATTCGCCCCCAAGGTATAATAATTATCTCTTTGATATGTTGGATCATACAGACCAGCTAACTGATCTTTGAATTCATCTACCGAAATACCATACCAACAGGTTGATTCATGATAATGATGGTTAAATGAACCATCATTACGGATTTGCGACTGATGTGTTCTAACCAACTCGGTTAAATCACCATGCATTAAATCCAGCTGATGAGGATATAATCCAATCATTATTTCCCTTCCATTCTCAATTCCTTTTAAATTTGTAAAAATTTCATCTCGCCTACCTGCAAAATCTTCTCCAATAGAAAACTCTATTGAGGTCGACATGTTCCTAAACGTATCTGTAAGCACACCCGTTTGATCAATATAGTCATTTGCCAACAAGCTATCCCAAATAGCATTTGCTTCAATTTCAGCAGATCCAGCATCTTTTATTACTACTCCTCCTGTAATGATTTCTTGCGCCAAATCACTCTTTATCACAGTTCCATTAGGATCCCAGAAGCCAACCATAGTATGCCCATATGGATCTATTTGAGCTGATGTATTAATCTTCCCATCACTCCCATATGAAAAATCATCTGGCCTAGCAGCATAAAATCTTATTGCATACTCGCCCTGCGGCACATCTTCACTTTCCAAACGATTTGAATCTGCATATGCTACAGATGTTCCTAATATAGAAGTTAACTCGTCATAAGATGTCATTACCTTATCCATGACATCCCAACCCTGAGTCTCAATGTCTATATCTTGCCCCTCTAACCCTGTAAGATTAACATCACCTGTAAGGAAATCGAATTGGACACCATCTGTTTCTGTATATACCAGTTCTCCATTTGAAAATCTAAAGTTGCCATCTGCATAAGTTATTGATCCATCAATTAAGCTTCCGTCACTGAGCATATAAATACTGCCACCTTCAATCGCAGGCGTTATTCCCAATACAACTTCACCATACAGATCCTTGAACTGGATGTAGTCCTGCATACCGTTCGTAAACATTTGTTCGATTATGTAGCCGTCTACGGTTTCAATTATTTTTCCGTTAAAGTACCGCAAATCATTGTAGGGACTTACAAAGAGATCGCCCATGGCCATGAAGTCGCCGTATTCGTAGCCGTATAGGTCGTTCCAGAGGCCCGTTTGATCGTCATATGCGAAATATGCCGAACCGAAGTTTGAGCCCGTGTTATCGTTTATATCGACTTTTGCCAATTGAACGCCGTCCGTATATTCCACAAACGTGTAATTTTGTGAGTTTATTTGATTCTGTAAATATGTTCCGGCGGTTAAACCGTGAGTATCTATAGCGTCTAACATTTCGCCGTCGAACAAACTACCTCCGTAGAGATCTATAGCTTCCTGCATATTCCGGTCTCTTATAGCTTGTGTTAGATCTTCTGACATCTGCTGATAGCCGGTGTTCTGCCATGACCAATTCGCCATATCGTTTACATACGCGTTCTCATTGAAGGTTTGACCGTCGGTCGACCAGTATTTCGGGTCATATTTGTACGGTTTATCCGGAACAGCCAAGGCATGGCCTGTAAAAGAATTAACAACGTGGAATATTGTGCTTGAGATGCCGGGAACTAATGAGTTGGCAATGCCACCCAAGAGCTGGGCTCCCATTTGTTCTACTATCGGAGGGAGGTCTAATTCATCGAAGAGATAATTTATACCTATTTTACTTATGCCGTCTACCGCGCCTTGAAGCGCTCCGTCGAGCCATGCTCCCGGACTTCCGCCACCTGATCCGAACGTACCAAGGCCGGCTTGAAGGCTTGAACGTATCATTATCCCCGCTATATTGGATATGCGGGGGTCTATTCCCATAGCTTCGCCGGCATAAGTAACTCCGTAATACGCCAGTTCACGCGTAATATCCGGGGCGATCTTCTCCAGCGCTTGCCCTACCGTTATGTCCGGATCGAGAGAAGCCCCCGTGATCACACTCGTGGTCATCGAAAGTATATTTAGAAAAACAGGGACACATCCTATTTTTTGTGTATTCTTGGACGCCCCCTTGAACGCATGTTAATTTTAACTCCGACAAGCTCAGATATTTCCTCAATA